>CAYXDA010000060.1:0-10819 GCA_964463615.1 uncultured Treponema sp. | reverse complement strand
GTTTAAAGAATTATTTAAAAGATGCAAAATACAACTCTTATTTATATTGAAAAAGATTCAAAATATTTGATGCTTCACCGTACAAAAAAGAAGAATGATTATAATCATGACAAATGGATTGGAATTGGCGGAAAATTTGAAGAAACGGAAAGTCCGGAAGAGTGTGTTTTGCGCGAAACTAAAGAAGAGACCGGGCTTTTGTTGAATTCGTTGGAATATCGCGGAATTGTTACGTTTGTGAGCGACGACAATTTTACTGAATATATGCATATTTTTTGGAGCAATGATTTTTCCGGTTCTTTGATTGAGTGCAATGAAGGTGAACTTGAATGGATTGAAAAATCAAAAATGAACGATTTGCCGCACTGGAAAGGAGATGAAATATTTTTGAATCTTTTGGAAATGCGGGGTCCGTTTTTTTCTTTAAAGCTTGTTTATAAAAGCGGAGTTTTGCTTTCTGCCGTATTGAACGGTAAGAATATAAGTTTCTAAGATTTTTTTACTGTTTTATAAAATCCGCGGGAAAGTTCTAAAAGCTATACTGGGAAATGCGGATTTTGATTTTTAGTTCGGATAACATTCGAAGCCTGCATTTTTTAATTTTATACCCATTGTTTCTTCGCTGTTTTCGTCTACTACAACAATAAAATAAGTTGTTCCGCTGCTGCGTTTTTCTTCCTGGATGTATGCGTTAAAACCTTTTTCTTTTACGCGTTTTACAAAATTTTCTGCGTTTGTTTTGTCGCGGAAAAGTCCAAGCTGAAAATGCTTTGTTTTTTCGCTTTCCGGCGAAGCGGCTTGTGCGGAAGTTTTTGAATTTTGTTGCTCGTTTTTGTTGGTTTCTTCCTGTAAATCCTCTTTTTCCGAAGAAATTTCAGGTGTTGCCGCTGTTTTTCTGGGAAGAAAATACCAGAACGGCGCCGGATATATTTGAATTTTTCCGTTTACAATTCCAGCTTCCATGGAAGACGGATATTCTTTGTTAAGCAATTCTGCATATGATGAATCTGCTGTAATGTACCATAAAGTTAGTAGGATTGAATGTTTTACAGATTTCATTGAATCAAGGTTTATATATGTTTTAAGCATTGCAGTCGGTTCTTCCAAATCGGATGATGTTTCTGCTTTGCAAAGTTTTGCCCACTGTTCGTAAAGTTTTATAGTTGCCTGAATTTCTGGATTTTTTGAATTGCGGACAGCAGAATTCAGATAATTTTCTGCATTTTCCCAATCGCCGGCACTTAGCGCACATCTTACTGCATCTAAAACCAGCCGTTCGCTTGATTTTTTAGGCATTCCTTCTGCAGTTGTAGTTCCGGCGGAAATACCTGCCGCTTTTGCAAATGAACGCTGCGCTTTTTCGTATTCGGAAAGCGATTCTTGGAGCGAACCTAAAAATGTAAATGCGGCGCGCTTTTCTGCTGGAATTGTAAGTTTTTCCGCTTCGGAAGAGGCGTACTGTTCGGCTGCCTGCGGGGAATCCATTTTTACTGCGTTTTCTGCAATTTTTTTTGCAGTAAGTTCTTGGCAAAAAATTGATGCGCATAGATTAAAAATGCTTAAAACAGCAATTGCTTTTTTCATTAGGTACTTCCGTTTTTGTTTAAAGTTTGGAATTTTCCTGATTTTTAGCGGTTTCGGAATCACTTTTAACTTCTGTTTGCTGCGCGTTTTCTTTTTTAACGGCTTCCGGATTTGATTGTGGATTGAAGTTTGTTGTATTCGCGTTTTTTTCTGTTTTTTTTCCGAAAATCTGTTTTTTATTCAATTTTTCTGATTGTTTTTGTTCCGCATTTTTAATCTGTTTTGATTTTTTTGAACGGCGGACAAGCGCAAACGGGAGCGAACACATAAGTCCGACTGCAAATGAAATTAAGATCGTAAAGAAAACCGGAATTTGTTTGAATGTATAAAAAACAAGGCTTACATCGCATTTATTGTCAAGATTGAATCCTGCAAAAAAAGCTATAAAAACAATTCCTATAATAATTGCAATTAAATTCGCTATCATAATGATTCCTCTCTAAAAATAGATTCCGGACAAAATCGGAACTAACTGTATTTTAATTTTCCGAAACAACCGTTCCTTTGAACGTGTGTCCGTTCAATGAATCTATTTTAACATAGATAAACTTTCCTATCAAAGATTTATCTGCCGCAAAACTGACTTTTTCGTCCTGGGCCGTTTTTCCTAAAAGTTCGTTTTTGTTGTCGCGGGTTATGTTTTCTACAAGAACTTTTACGGTTTGTCCTACGCGCTTTTTCATTTGTTCATCTGTGTGGATAAGCTGCAGATCTATTACGCGCTGAAGCCGTTCTTTCCGTGTTTTTTCCGGAATCTGTTGCCACTTTGCCGCCGGCGTTCCTTCGCGCGGATTGTAGTAGTACATGCAGGCGGTTTCGAATTTTACCTGGTTCATTAAATCCAGTGTAAGTTCAACATCTTCTTCTGTTTCTGTAGGAAAACCCATCATAATGTCTGTTGTGAGCGAAACATCCGGAATCTTTGCTTTTATTTTTTTTACAAGTTCAAGGTAGAGTTCGCGGGTGTATTGTCGGTTCATCTTTTTTAAAACCGCAGTTGAGCCGTGCTGTACAGGAAGCGCAATGTGATGGCAGATTAGTTCGTTCTCCGCAATTACATCTATAAGTTCGTCTGAAAAATCTTTTGGATTGCTGGAAAGAAATCGTACCCAACCTATTGTTGAGTTGATTTCTTTTAGGTGGGCGCAGATGATTTTTAAAAGTTCTGCAAAATTGACATCTTTTCCGTTGTAAGTTCCTTTGTAACTGTTTACGTTTTGTCCTAAAAGTGTAATGTCCAAGACTTTATATTTTGTAAGGATATCAAGTTCATTTAAAATTTCTTCTACCGGACGGCTTATTTCGCGTCCGCGAACGTAAGGAACGATGCAGTAAGTGCAAAAATTGTTGCAGCCGTGCATAATCGGAACAAAAGTTGATTTTGCGCCCTGCTCGTAAGAAACAGCGGCGAATTTGTATTTTTCTGTGTCGTCCAAAGGAATCCGTTCTTTTTTTTCTTCGACTGCTGTTATTATGTCGCCAAAGTGATGTTTTGCGTAAGTTCCTACAACATAATCAATTACAGGCCAGTCTTTTTGCAATGAACCTAAAAGGCGTTCTGCCATGCAGCCCATTACAACTACCGTGATGGGAACCGGATGTTCGCATACAAGTTCTGTTGCGTTTGGAAATGATTTGTACTTTGCAAATTCTTCTTTATTTCTTACGGCTTTTAAACCTGTAAAATAGCCGAGCCGCCCGAAGATTCTGTTTTCTGCGCTTGCACGGACAGAACAGGTGTTTATTATTGCCATGTCTGCAATTTCTGCGTTTTCTGCTTTTTGCCAGCCGCGCGCAATCAAAAGTTGTTCAACCGCTGCGGATTCGGCTAAGTTCATCTGGCATCCGTACGTTTCAAAATAGTACTTCATAGAGAATTTAGTATATAGAAAAAAAATGTAGCCCGCAATAACGTTTTTCTTTGCATGTGCAATAAAATCCAGGAAGAAAGTTTGTGAGTGGCTGTGGCCTGCCTGCGAGCTTGTATGGACAAGGGATTGTAGCCGCGCCGCAGGCGTTCCGAAGGAATGAAACGGCGGAAAGCCCGGTTTTTTCGCAAGGCGAAAAAATGGCCCGGATTTTTTATATTTATCTAAAGGCTTTTTTTCGCTACAATAAAGCCACTATGATTGATGTTCAGAACGAAGAAGATACCCGCGAAGTTCCGCTAAAAAAAGTTGGTGTAAAAGACGTAAAGTATCCGGTTACGGTTTTAGATAAAAAAAATAAAGTTCAGGCTACAACTGCAAGTGTTAATTTATTTGTGAATTTGCCGCATCATTTTAAGGGTACGCATATGAGCCGCTTTATAGAAATTTTTCACAAGCATCACGAAAACCTTACGATGAAGCATTTTCTGGAAATGTTGGAAGAAATCCGGACGAATTTAAATGCGCAGAAAGCCTACGGCGAGATGACTTTTCCTTTTTTTATGGAAAAAAATGCGCCGGTCAGCGGAAAAGCTGCGATTATGAGTTATGTCTGCAAGTATGAAGGTTCTGTTTCGGAATCTGAAAAACAGTTTTTTGTTTCCATTCAAGTTCCGGTTACAACGCTTTGTCCTTGTTCTAAGGCTATCAGTGAATACGGGGCTCATAATCAGCGCGGAACTGTTGTTGTAAAATTGCTTTATTCCGGCTTTTTCTGGATTGAAGATGTTATTCAAATGATAGAAAACTGTGCTTCCGGCGGGTTGTATTCTCTTTTAAAGCGGAAGGATGAAAAGTTCGTTACAGAACATGCGTATGAAAATCCGCGTTTTGTGGAAGATGTTGTGCGCGAAGTTTATTTGGGCTTGCGCAGTCTGAAAATTGAAAAGCCGTTCAGATGGTTCAGCGTGGAATGTACAAATGCGGAAAGCATTCATAATCATGATGCGTATGCGTACACGGAATTTGACGGTTCGCGCTTGTGTTGAAGTTCTTTCATTCCCGAAAATTAAAAATTGGTGTTTCGTCCGGAAGAAAAATCAGAAATTTTTTGTATTTTTCCAGCCATTCGCCGTCTTCTGTCCAGATTGGTTTTGTCAGCAGTACGTAAAACCATTGTCCTTTTTGATTTTTATAAATATCTTTTTCCAAAATTTCAAGGATGCGGATATTCATTCCGCCTTCATGATTTATTGAGCGGTATTTTACCGGTGAAGAAACGTCTTTTTCTGTTCGCAGGTCAAAAGTTCCCATGACGACAAAATCGGAAAGTTCTTTTATTTTTGAATGGTCCGTAAAGTTGAAATCTTCGGCATGGAGCAGGGCGGATAATATTGCCGCAAGAGCGAAAAAGATTCTTTTCATTTTTGGGAATTTTATGTTTTCAAAAGTTTTGGACATAAGAAAACTGGTTTGCGGCATAACGCTCTTCTTTTGTTTGTTGGAATTATTCTGCCGCTTCCAGCGTGTTCTGCATAAGCATTGCAATTGTCATTGGGCCGACTCCGCCCGGAACCGGAGTTATAAAACTTGCAGTTTCTTTTAAGTCTTCAAAATCGCAGTCGCCAATCAGTCTGAAGCCGGATTTTTTTGTTGCATCCGGAATTCTGTTTACGCCTACGTCGATTACAACTGCGCCCGGTTTTATCATATCTTTTGTAACCGTATGCGGTTTTCCTGCGGCGGCGATAAGAATATCTGCTTGTTTTGTAATTTCCGCCATATTTTTAGTTCCTGTATGGCAGATTGTAACAGTACAGTTTGTTTCTTTTCTTGCAAGAAGAATTGCTACCGGCTTTCCTACGATATTTGAACGTCCGATCACTACTGCGTGTTTTCCGCTTGTTTCTATTCCCATTTTTTGCAGAAGAACGATAATTCCGTGCGGTGTACAAGGTAAGAACGCTTTTTTTCCGATTACCAGATTTCCCACGTTTTCCGGGTGAAAGCCGTCTACGTCCTTTTTTGGACTTATGGCAAGAATGACTTTTTCTTCATTAATATGTTTTGGAAGCGGAAGTTGAACTAAAATTCCGTGAACGGAATCATCGTTGTTCAATTTTTCTATTATTTGCAAAAGTTCTTCTTCTGTAGTTGATTCCGGAAGGTGCATGCTTTTGTCTGCCATTCCTGCTTCGGCAAGTGCTTTTTGTTTTCCGGTTACATAAGAAACGCTCGCCGGATTTTCGCCTACCAAAATTACAGCAAGGCAAGGTGTGATTCCTTTTTCTTTTAAAGCAGAAACTTTAGCCGCTACTTCTGAGCGGACTTGCGCGGCAATAGCTTTTCCATCGATAATTGTTGCGTTCATTTGTTACCTTCCTTGCAATTCTGTTGTTTATTGTAAAAAGACAATAAAAACTGTATAATTCAAAAACACTAGGTTTAAGTATGAGTTTTACAGACTTTTTAAAACTCAAAGTAAAATCTATTATACAAGAATTGCGAGGAAAAATGAAACGTATTCTTTTCATTTTTGGAATATTATTTGTGCTTTCGATGCCGACTTTTGCTCAGTCTGAAGAAAAGCCGATTGACGAACAGAATGGGACAGAACAAGCAGAATTGTCTGAAAATAATAATGAACAAGATGTAGAAAATAGCGGCGAAGAAAAAACTTCTGAAGATGCGGACGCTGAAGATGATGTTCGCTATGTTAGTGATGATAACTACAAGATTAATGGCCGCGGCGATCAGTTTTTGAAAATAGGAATTATGCCGAACTTTCCGTTGAATTTTGGTGAGCAGCTTTATGTTGGCGGTGCAGCGCAGATTGGATATTTCCGCTTTCTTAACGGTTGGCTTGCTTTGGGCGGCGAACTTATGGCTGGTTACAATCCGACTTTGGGAAGCAACGTTTTTACTTTTGTTCCGGTTACTTTTGGAGCAATGATTCAGCCGATTGCAGGCAGATTTGAATTTCCGACAATTCTTTCCGCAGGTTTTGCGTTTGAAACTTGTGCAAATAAAAAATATTTTCCTGGTTTAGTTGGAAAAGCCGAAACCGGAGCATTTTTTAGAATTACAGAAGGCTGGTCTGTTGGACTTAGCGGAGAATTTTTGTTCCTTCCGCAATGGTATACAGATACGGATAATGCAAAATCTGATTACGGAATGTTTTTGCAGGCTGCAGTCAGTGCACGTTATCATTTTTAGTTAAAAAATTGCGGTGGTTTATTTTTATGGAAGCCACATTTTAAGGATTAATTATTGATGAAAAAAATAGTTTTTAGTACTTTTATACTTCTTTCTTCTCTTTTTTGTTTTACCGGCTGTTATGATGCTATTTTTCAGGCAATCCGCGATGAAGTTGAGCTTGAAAGTGCGACAATTTCCGGTTTTATAAATGGAATTGTCCGATTTAATGTAAATCCGGATGTTACTTTCTCTGCGGAAACAAATTTTAATAATCAGTATATTTTTTCAGCGAATGGTGAAATCTGTTATAAAAAAACTTCCGATCTTACTCACGGTGCATGGAAGAAAGTTTCAGGAAATGGACTTCCGGATTCAACGTCCTATGCGTATTTTGACGGAAAGTTTAACGGAATGTATCTTTACAATGTTGCTGCGGATTCAAAATATGTTTATGCAATAGGATTTAAATCCATTTATGATGATGATAACGGCAGAAATGTTCCTGCTGATTATAAAGTTTATTATTCAGAACCGGCGGCTGATGGCGAAGGAAATCTTTCTTTTGCTGAATGGAAGGAAATTTCTGAACTTTCCGGATATCTTTCTGAATACCAGGCTGCTGTTAATTCAAATGATGATGATAATTACGGAATGGCTTTAAGCATTCATCTTTTTGGAACGAATGCCGTAAATCCGCAGCATAGAGCAGTTTTTCTTAGAATTGGCGGAGACTACGCTTATCTTGAGAACGCAAGAAACAATACAAGCGATGTTTATAAACTTGACGGCGGAACTGTAACAAATGTTGCTAAGATTAAATATTCAAATTCAACGGAAACTTTTGAAGCCGGCGGCGTTGATGTGGCGGGATATTATTATTCTGAACTTACAAGAAGCACTCTTTCGGCTGTTTGGTTTGATGACGGATATCACTTTTTGAATTATGTAAATGCGGATACAAATGAAGGAACTTTGGCGGGCGGCACAGCTGCGGTTGAAAAGCCTACTTACGTTTATTTCCCTTACGAAGGTGGCGTTTGCGCATTTAAAGTTTCTGATTATTCCGCGAACAAAGATAATTTTGCAAAAATATTCCGCGGAACGTTAAAGCCTACGGATGAATCTGTTTCCGGAGTGGTATCAAGTACAAGTGTTGGCGAATCTATTTTGAGTATGGCTGTTACCAACAACAGCATTTTGCTTGGTTCAGGCGATTTGCGTGGCACGGACGACAGCAACAGTTCCGGCAGCGGAATTTTTAAAGTTGTGCTGGAATCGGATGGAAGTGTTAGACCTAAGTCTGGGACTTCTGATTTTTCTTCAAATGCGGATTCCGTTATGCCAAGTCCTTATATTGTTCGTGCTTTGCTGTGCGCGGATCCTTCGTTGGATGAAAGTGCAACAAGTATGTACAGTTCGCTTGATTATATTTATACAGAAAATACTTCCGGAACAAGCATAAAGAACCGCGGACTTTGGTCGTACTATGCAGAGCGCGGCAACTGGAACCGCGAATAAAGCATTGCTAAATCTGTGTTTTATACGCAATACCTGCAGAGCAGGCGATATTAAGAAATTTTGCTTTGAATTTAAAATTCGCTTTTGTTTCCGCTTCTAAAGTTGTATCGCCGCTCTTTTTTGCGCAGACCGCAACGCTTGCGTTGATATTTTGTTGTGTTTTTCCTGCCGCAAAGTAAATTTTTTGCGAAAACTTAAAAGTCGTTTTTTCGGATTTTTCATTTCTTGAAAAAGAAAACGTTTCCGCTGGTTTTAGTCGTATTTTTGAATTTACGCTTAAATTTGCAGAAAAGCTTTCATCAAGATTTTCGCCGTTTGCCGACAAAGAAAGTTTTGCCTGATGTTTTTTTGCTGCAAAATTAATTTGCGCGGCAACTTTTTTGTTCAGAAAAACAGATTCATCGGATTTTAACTTTTGTTCCGCTAAAAAAATTGCGCCGCTTTGAATTTTCACTCTGTTTCCAGGCGGAAAAAATGTGAACTGCGGATTTATTTTTATCTGACACAAAGTTTTTAATCGCGAAGAGTTTGCCGTGAAAACAACTTTTTCCGAAGCGCAGAAAAAAGCGGCGTTAAGCGCAAAGTCGCAGAATGAAAATCCGTTGAGCGCAATTCTGTTTTCTGTTGAAAACGTAAAATTCGGAAAAGATGCAGTTTCAAAAATATTTACAGTTTCCTTTGTTTTAAAAAATGGCGAAGAAAAACCGCATTGCAGGTTTATTGCGGTGCGCCTTTCCGCCGGAAAAATAGGCGTTCTGCAAAACCACGAACTAGTGCTGTTTTCAATTAAAAAATTTCCTGCCGTCGCAGAAAATCCTATACCTGTTTTTTTACTTGTTTTTATTTGCATAACAGCCGAGATTAAAAATTCATTTCCTTCTGTTGTGTAAAAAGTTGCGCCAAAATTATTTATAAACTTTGTTTTTGGTGTTTTAAAAATTCCGCTTACAGCAAACGGTTTTTCAGAAGTGGAAGCGCTCGGTAAATAAGTTTTTAGCATAGAGATTTCTGTGTTGCCGGAGCCAAGCGCAGAACTGGAAGAATTCAGCGACGGCGATTTTAACTTTGAAAAAGCGCCGCCTGGCGTAATTTTTCCGGCTTGGATGCAGATTGGCGAAAAGTTTCCCTGTTTTGCATATGCGCAAATTCCCCAGACAGGAACACAAAATTCCGGCGCGGACGAAAAATTTGTTTTTTCGGCTTTTGTTGCGGTTTTTAGCGTAAAGCAAGGAAGCGTTGCAGTTGTGCTCACAGAAGAAATGCTGTATTCGGCTTGGGCGAAAATTGTCGCTGCGCAAAAAATTGCGGTTACATAAAAAGTATATTTTTTCATATATACTTAATATCCAAAACATGCAGAATTCTGAAATTTTTATACAAAAAAAATGAATTTTTCGGGCGGTCCGGCTTTGCTGTCGCTATGTCCGTGGCCCGCTTACGCTCGGTCTTACGCTTCGCTCCAGCCTGCCTGCGGCACCACTCCCAGCGCTACCGCATCCGCTTATTTTTAATATTTTCAAAGAATTGACGCATTTTTGTTTGGTCTTTTATTCCGTTTTTACCTTTTTTTTCAATTCCGCTGGAAACATCCACCAATTCAGGATTGAATTTTTTGCAAAGTTCCTGAACATTTTCTGCTGTTATTCCGCCTGCAATCCATAAGTGACCGTCTGCTACGTAATTATGGATTTTGCTGTCCTGCAAAAATCGCGGTTCTCCGTATGAATCAAGTTTTTTTGCGCTTTCGGAAAGGTTTTCTGTTTTTTCACTGATTGCAAAATAATGCGGAACCGCTTTCATGTTTTCCGGAATGTTTTCATAAGCGATTCCATGAAATTGTAAAAAATCAATAATGCCGCTTTCTGCAAGTTTTGCCGCTTCTTTTGCTTCTGGGCTTAGCGGATTTGTAACGACTGCAACTTTAAGCGCCTTTACTTCTGGCAATATTTTTTTTATTTTGTTAAAACGTTCTCCGTAAACGTTACGCGCGAATTCTTTTGCGAAAATAAAGCCTACAAAATCTGCGCCGAGCGAATCCGCCAAAAGAACGTCTTGCGCGCGCGTTAGTCCGCAAATTTTTATTAAAGGAAAATTTTGCGCCGTTCTGATCATATTTCTGGATCTGCTTGTGGATGTTTCTGTTTTTATGATTTCCGGAACCTTATCCAGCGTAGGTTTCAAGTTCAATGAGTTTTCTTTCTGATTGTTTATTTTTTCTGCAAGTTCAATAAGTTTTTTTCCGCACAGGTTTTCTTCTGTATTTTTAAACGCTTTTACAAACTCGCCGGCTTTTTCCGGATTTCGGGCAGCAAATTCGCCAAGCAATATTCCGGAAAATCCCATTGAAGAAACTTTTTTTGCCGCTTCGCGCGTTGTGATTCCGCTTTCAAAAATAACGTTGCCGCCCAGCCGCTTTTTCAGCATAGCCGGAACAAGCAAGTCGATTGAAAAATCTTTTAAGTTCCGCGAGTTTACGCCGCAAACAATTGTATCTGCGTAAAGTTTTTTTACTTCAAGAACTTTTTGCGCGTCTTCATTGGTTCGAACTTCCGCAAATGCGCGTATTCCCAAGTCGCGGCATTTTTTTGTCATGGAAAGCATTTTTTCTAGCGGAAGAATTCCGCTGATTAGCAAAACTGCATCTGCTCCGC
>CAYXDA010000059.1:0-11053 GCA_964463615.1 uncultured Treponema sp. | reverse complement strand
GGTTTTATATGTCATTGTTTGAAGATTTAAAATGGCGCGGACTTATTAAAGACGTTGCCGGCGACGAAAGCGAATTGCAGAAAATTTTGGACGGAAAACCGTTCAGTTTTTATTGGGGAACAGACCCTACGGCAGACAGCCTTCATCTTGGCCATTATTCTTCACTTTGCATGGCAAAGCGGCTTGCAAATGCAGGTCATCATCCGGTTCTTTTGTGTGGCGGCGCAACCGGTCGGATAGGAGATCCTCGTCCTACAGCGGAACGTGAAATTATTTCTGAAGAGGCAGTAAACCATAATATTGAAGGGATCCGTGCTCAGGTTTCACAGTTGGTTCCGAACGCGGAGCTTGTTGATAATTATGATTGGCTTAAGGATTATACATTTCTTAATTTTTTACGTGATATCGGAAAGTATGTGAATGTGAACTATATGCTTGGAAAAGATATTATTCAGCGCCGTCTTGAAAGCGGAATCACTTACGCGGAATTTTCTTATATGCTTATGCAGGGTTACGATTTTGTTCATCTTTATCAGGAAAAAAACTGCATTATGGAGGTTGCTGGTAGCGACCAGTGGGGAAATATTACTACCGGTGTTGATTTGATCAGAAAAATGTTGGACAAGACTGCTTATGCTTTTACAATGCCGCTCATTCTTGATTCAACTGGAAAAAAATTCGGAAAATCGGAAGGCAATGCCCTTTGGCTTGATAAGAATAAAACGAGTGCTTACGAAATTTATCAGTATTTAATCAATACGGATGATTCTAAAGTTCTTGAATATTTGAAGGTTTTTACATTCTTGTCCAAAGAAGAAATTGAAAAAATCTATGCAGAGCAGAAAGAAAAGCCGGAAACTAGAATTGCGCAGAAAACTCTTGCCTGGGAAGTTGTAAAAGACATTCACGGAAAAGAAGAGGCGGACAATGCAGTGAACGTAAGTCAAAAACTTTTTGCCGGTGATTTTTCCGGTCTTTCTGTAAAAGATATTATGTCCGGAATGAAAGGTGTTCCTTCGTTCAAATTTGAAAAGGACGAACCATTGATTGATGTTTTGGTAAACAATAAAATTGCGCAAAGCCGCCGCGAAGCACGCGAATTTATAAATGCAAATGCAGTGTGCGTGAACGGAACTGTTCTTTCGGATGAAAACGCAATGATTACTAAGGCTATGGCGATTGAAGGAAAACTTATAATTATTCGTCGCGGAAAGAAAAAGTACTTTATTGGAAACATTGAATAAAATTAATAAAAAAACGGTGGTTGTGAAAAATCTGTGAAGTTCGCAACCACCGTTTTTTTTTATGCCGGAATAAAATCCGGCGAAGTTTTTATGATATCAGATTTTTGCAGGTGCAATTGATTTTACAGTGTAATCATAACTGTATTCATTGATGTTGAATTTTAAGTTTTCTCCTACTTTTGCATCCATTATTGCGTTTCCGAACGGAGCCATGTAAGAGATGATTCCATTGTCCGGGTCAGATTCCCAAGGTCCAAGAACTGTATAAGTTTCGTCCTTGTTTTCTTTGTTGTTGTGCAATGTTACAACTGTTGCAAAAGAAACGATTGCAGTAGTGATTGTTGTAGGATCAAAAATAACCGCACGGTTAAGTTCCGCGGTAAGTTTTGCAACCTGAGTGTTAAGATAGTGCTGGTGCTCTTTTGCCGCTTTGTATTCAGCGTTTTCTTTCAAGTCGCCCTTTGCGCGCGCTTCATCAATCTCTGCTGCATTCTGAGGAATCTGAACTGTCTGAAGATCTTCAAGCAATGCCTTCTTTTCTTCCAGTTTAGCCGCAGTAACAATCATTCCCTTAGGAGCGGCAGACTTTTCTTCTGTAACATGGAACTTGAAGTCCGGATACTTTTCAAGAATTTTGTTTCGCATCTGCTGTTTGTAATTCTGTTCGCTCTTGTCAATTCCGTCCGAATCATCGATAAGAGTGTAGATTCTTTTTACAGTTTCTTCATCATTCGAGAACATATAATTGAATAATCTGTCTTTGCCGAAAAGGAGTTCAGTTGCGTTTTTCTGAATTTTCTTATTTTCTGTTGAATTGACATGGTTTTCAATTTCCCGTTCTGCAATTTGAATAAGCTGAACAAGCGCAATAATCTGTTTTTCGTATGAAATTCCAGAATTTTTGAACCATTCGTCATCCTGACATTTTTCAAAGAAATAAAGAACTGCATTGCGGTAATCTTTGCAGCTTTCGAATGCTGTTGCGGCAAGTTTCTTAAGTTTTTCTTCCTGTCCGTTCTTAAGAAGATAAGAAATCATATCACCTGAAAGAACTGTAGGGAACAAACGGATATATTCGTCCGCCCAGTTTGGAAGCATTTTTATATTCTTTAAGAAGTCATGTCTTAAAGTTGTGTTTTTTGTGTCTTTAAGAAGGTTGTACATTTCCCGCGGATCTTCGATTTTTGAATAAATCTGCTGGAATGTTACAGATGTTTTATATGCAATGCTCTTTATCTGAGCCGAAACGTCTTGAACAACAAGGTAAGATGCAACAATCTGCTCGTTGATTTTAGGGAAAACATCTTCTGATTCAAGAGTTTTTACATATCCTACGAAATAATTGAACATTTCCGCAAACAAGTCGTTTGATTTGTCTGTTTCGTCATTATTCACATATTTCATAAGAGTATCAATTCTTGCAAAGAACTGCTTCTGAGCTTTGAATTCGTTTGCAAGTTTTTCTTCTGTGCTTATTTCGTGGTCGCGTACAATGTATTGTGTGATGTCGTTCGGATTTACGCCGAAAGATGAATCAGAGTCGAGAACTCTTTTTGCTGCAGAATTCCATGAAGTCCATTCGCTTGGCGTAAGAACGGAAGGTACAAGCTCAGCTTTTATTTTCTTGAAGTCGCAGCTGTTTCCAAAGCTCTTGATGATAGTCTTTAAAGTCCAGGCTTTGTCCTGCTTTACTTTTTCTTTAAGCGGGGCAGTTATCGGTTTTCCTGTTTTCATGTCAAGTACAGGAGTTCCGTCTTCGTTTTTGAACTCAACTGATTTTTTAGCCTTAAGAACCCAAATATGATCGTTTGAAAGCGGAGTAAGAGCGCTTACAGCCATTTTTAAAGACATTTCGTCATATACTTTTGATTTTTTCTTAGGATCTTTTTTAGAAGGCTTTGTTTTTCCGAACCAAATGTAAAGTTTGTCATCATCAACTTTTCCGATTTGTCCTACACCCCAAGTTTTGTGGAAAACGTAACTTTTTTCGTCAAAAGCGATGTGTTTTTCAAAATCGTTGATTGATTCAAATACGTTGCGGAAATTTGTTGTAAGGTCAGAAGATCGGATGTAATCGTCAAGATGGCTGTGTCCCGCATATTTATTTTTGTAGCAGTCAACTATTTCGCGTCTTGCCCAAATGTCTGTGTTGTCGATATGGAGAATTTCTTTTAATAGCGAAATCGCAACGTCCCATTTTTTAGAGTCAGTTGCGGCAAGAGTTTTGTACTTGTTGTAAAGTTCCTGCAAAAGAACAGCTGTTTTGTCTTCACCAAGAGTTTTTGCAATCTTTCGCTTTACGAGCTGGAAAAAATCAATTTCTTCCGGAATGAGTTCTATAAGTTTTGTCCACAATTCTTTTATTGCGTTTATGTTCTGTATGTTTATGTATCGCAGAATTGCTTTTTTATAGTATTCGATGGCGAGTTCTTTGTCTTTGCTTTCGTAGTGTTCGCCGAGCGCTTTAGAAAGATCTGCTTCTTCAAAGTCCAGCTTTACGATTTTTTTGTAAAGATCCCAAACTTCTTCCTTGTTTTCCGCTCTGTATGCTTCTGCGAGCGTTCTTAGCGCAAATCTGTTGTTTTCATCTTCTTCAAGAATGCTCTGACAGATAAATTCTACAACATTTTCTTTGTGGTTTTTCTGGAAGATGTCTACAAGTTCGCGCAAAGATGATTCGTCAAGGTTGCCTTCTTTCAAAGAAAGCATTCCGGAAATGTAAAGCGCAATTATGCTTTCTCTGGAATGTGCAAGCTGCTCGTCGCAAATCGCTTTGAGTTCGTCTGTGCAATTTTCTTCTTTTGCTTTTTCAATTATACCTGCAAGTTCAACCAGTTTTTCTTTTGTGTAATTGCTGATTGTTGCGCGTGTCCAAGTTTCTTCCTTAAGCATTTCCTGCACGGAATTGATAAGTTCTGCCATAAAAACCCCTTGTTGTTTTGCAAACCTCTTTTAGTCAAAGGCTGACTTTTTGCCGGATTTCCGACTTTCTGTTACTTCACATACATTCTGTATATGTCAGTGTCCAGAATTTTGATTTTTAGTAGTATCTCGTTGATAAGCCGGGTGTCGTTCACAGTCTGGCAATAGTCAACAAGCCAAAAATATTTGTTTATCAGTCTGGGAACGAGCAGTTCGGAATCTCTTGAAGGATCTTTGTGCTCGTTTTCCATTGCGTATATTTCCTGTCTAAGTTTTGCAACTTCCTGCGGCTTTAGGTTCCTGCGGATTGTAAAAACACCCCAAAGAACACCGTAGACTGGAATCCATGCTTTTAGCGCTTCTCCTGAAAACCCTTTTTCTTCTGTTTTTTCTATAAGTTTCTGAATCAGCGAAGAGTCTAAATATTCCAAATCGACTTTTTTTGGGTCGATGAAGAACGCTTCCCTGAACAGAACTTTTGCATATTTGTCTTCTCCGCAAAGAGCGTAGCAGTCGGCAAGGTCTGCAATTACAGCCGCTTGTCCTGAATGCAACCGGTTCGCTTCTGAAAGACACATTTTTGCGTTTTCAAATTCACCGAGTTTCTTGTAGCAAAGACCGGTTTTCCGCAAAATGTCGGCTTTTGTTGCCGGCTCTTTTTCGTTCATCAGCAGATTGAAATTTTGCAGCGCAAGAGAGAAAACTCCTCTGCATGTTGCATAAACGGCCGGCTGATAAACGTAAGTCTGCGCTTTTGTGTGGCAAAGAAAATTTTTCCATTCGGAAAGCAGTGATTCTCCGCGTTCCATTGGTGTTTCTAAAGAAAGTGTTTTTCTTAGAATTCCAAGCCATCGGTTGCAGCAGTCTGATGTAAAAACTACCTCGGGACTAACTGAGTCATAAATAAGACATTTTTCGATTGCTTTTCTTGTTTCTTCCAAATTGCCTGATTCAAGAAACGAGAATGCCTCTTTTAGACCTTTTTCAGTTTGAATATCCATAAGCGGTAAGTTTTATTATATCAAAAATAGAGAATTAGTCAATGAAAATATTGAATTTACTAAAAAGTGGAGAAAAGTTTATACACTAAAACTTATTATCTGTCAATACTTAATTTGTAAAAAAAATTAAATTTGTAATTTTTTTTAGAGACACGGCGCAGCGAAGCGGTGCGCCGTGTGCCGAGGGGTAGACCGCAACGAAGTGCGGGCGTAGGGCAGGCGCCCTCTTTTGTGCTTGCTTGTGCTTAGCTTTTCTTCTTTGTTTTTATATATTGAAAATTATGAATTATTAATATCAGAAAGTTGTAAGATTTTTTTGTGTGTGCTATTATAAAGGATAATGGGAAATGTAATGCTTGCGCCATCTTTGCTTAGTGCTGATTTGGCCGATTTGAAAAATGCTTTGAAATCAATAGAAAGTAACGGCGGTTCTGTGGTTCATATTGATGTTATGGACGGACGTTTTGTTCCGCAGATTTCTTATGGCCAACCGGTTGTGAAAAGTTTGCGTCCTTATTCGGATTTGCCGTTTGATGTGCATCTTATGGTTGAGCATCCGGAAGAGCAGGTTGAATCGTTTGCGGATGCCGGCGCGGACTGGATTACGTTTCATTATGAGGCGTGCGTTCATTCCCACAGGCTTGTTCAGAAGATTCATAGTCTTGGAAAAAAGGCCGGAATTTCAATAGTTCCTTCCACTCCTGTAAGTGCGTTGGGCGAAATGCTTGAATATGTGGATGTTGTTCTTGTTATGACTGTAAATCCCGGTTTTGGCGGGCAGGAGCTGATTCCGTCTTGTGTAAGGAAAATTTCTGAACTTGTGGAAATAAAAAAGAAACTTGGTTTGAATTTTAAAATTTCGGTTGACGGCGGTGTTAATGCGGAAACTTTGCGTCCTGTTGTGGATGCGGGTGCGGATATTGTTGTTTCCGGCTCTGCTTTTTTTAGCGGAAAGCTTAAATGGGAGAATTAGTTTATGTTTGGAAAAAACTTTTTTAAGTCTGCTTTTTTTGCTCTTTTTACGGCGTTTTTTTTGCCGTGCTTTGTTGCCGCGCAGAGTTATACTTCGGAAGTCGCTTCCGGAGCGTTTGTCCAGGGAGCAAAAGCGTTCAGCGCAGGTGAGTGGATTTCTTCGATTTTTCTTTTAAGGAAAGCGGTTTCTTATCCTGAAAACAACAATGCGGAAACTTGGTATATGCTTATTACAGCGGAAATGTATGCGGGCGAGTATAAAAACGCTTACCAGGACTGCGAGTATTATTTTAATAATTTTCCCGGAAGTCCTTATGTTTCTTATGTGATGTATCAAAGCGGACGTGCGCTTTTTTGTATGGGCGAATATGAGCGGTCGGTTTTGACTTTGAGCGATTTTTGTCATCAGTATCCGGATCATGAGATGTATGCTTCGGCGCTTTATTGGATTGCGGAGTCGTTCTTTGCCGGATACAACTACGACGATGCGAAGATTCTTTATCAGACGGTTGTGAACGATTATCCTAATGATGCCAAGGCGAGCGCAGCGCAACACAGAATTGAAACTATTGCGCAGAGTGCGCGCGAGGAAAAACTTCTTTATCTTTTGAAGGAAACCGGAGAGGAATATCTTGCTGCAAAAGAAGAGTATGAGCGGCAGCTTAGAACGATTGGTGCGGAAAATTCCGGGGATGTGCGCAGGCGCGTGCTTGACTTGCAGAAAAAAATCTCTGAACTTGAAAATAAAGTTTCTGATTTGACAAAGGTGAATTCTGATTTGAAAAATCAGCTTGATGAAGAAATTGCTAAAAACAGCGATATAAAACAGAAGAATAAGGAACTTGTTTCTGATTTGAAGAGACGTGTTTCTGTTGTTCAGCAGCTGCTTGATGAAAAGAAAAACAATATTGAATCAGGAGATGCTAAATAAAATATGAAAAGAATGAATAAGAATAGTTTGACATTTTTGTTTTCGCTCCTGATTGTTTTTTTTGCGCTTTTTCCTGCCTTCTCAAAGAAAAATGATTCCAAAAAAGCACAGGAAACTGCGGAAGAAAATCCTTTCCGTGCAAAAACTTTTGAAAATACTATCGGAAATGTACGGATTCTTGCAAAGGGAACTGTCGGCAGTTTTCAGATGTATGCGGTTGGTTTGAACGGGTCGCAGACTCCTGTTTTTGCCGGCTATGATGAGTTTACATCTTCGTTTCTTTCGCTTCTTGCAGGCAAAAAGGAATATAAGCTTACGGACAACACGGGGATTGCAATCGGCGCGCGAAGAACAGAACGTGGTGTTCAGCTTTTTTACAGTGTTCCTGATGTTGCTTGGGTTCTTTATTCGTTTGACAGCGTTAATCAGGATAGAAATTTGATTTCATCTGATATTGTGAAAGTTTCTGTAACCGTGATGAATAAGGGAAAGCAGAGCCAGACTTTTGCACTCAAGGCTGTTTATGATACTGTTCTGGGAGAACTTTTTGGACCGCATTTTTCTACAAACGAAGAAATTGCTATAAACAGCGAACGTCAGTTCCGCCGCTTTGACAAGGTAAAGTGGCTGAAAAGCGAGAATTCTAAGGTTGGACTGCAATTTTTGCTCAGCGGCGCCGATATTACATCGCCGGAAGTTGTTTCGTTAAGCAATAAGGATTTGCTTTCACTTCAAAAATGGATTCCGCAGGTAATGTCTTCGCGGACTTTTGATTCTGTTCTTTCTTATAACAATTCTGCCGTGTGTATGAATTTTGAGCAGAAAAGACTTGAGCCGGAAGAGCAGTTTGTAATTTCGTATTATATTGCTGTTTCCCATGACGGGGTTCAGGTTGACGGTGAAAAATATATTGATTTTCGGGATGGGAAGTTGGATTCTGATTCAGGTTATGTGAATTCTTCTTCTGACAAGGCTTACTTGATGGCTTCTGAACTTTATATTGCGGGAAAATATTTGGAATCCTACAGCATTGTAAAAGATGAATGGAAAAACGAATATAACCGGACAGGCAGACTTTCTTCTCTTAAGAAAATGCTTGAGCAAAAACTTGGACTTCAGGATGTGAATGGCTTGGAACAGAAATCGGATTTTCCGCTCTTTTCTGTTGATAAATCTTCGGATGACGGTTCTTTCAGAGGCTCTTTGAAAAGTGTCTCTGAAACTACGATAAAAGTTCCGAGTGAAAAAATTTCTCCGGATGTTTCGTCTGGTGTTTCTTCAGATATTGATGCTGCGTATATAAAAGCCCTTATTGAAAAAATTCAGGCGCTCCGGGATGACGGTGAGAATGTTAACCGTGATGAGCTTATGAAGCTTAGTACGGAACTTGATGCTGTCACAAAACAGCTGGAGCGGCAGTAAATGGCATCCGATGTTCTAGCTGTCGCAAAAAGGCTTATGCGCCGGCGGCGTTTTGATCAGGCGATAACTGTTTTGCAAAGCCGCGCTGAAATTTACGAAGATAATTTTGATTATTATCTGCTTTTTGCTGTTTCTTGCCTTTATGTTGGCGATACCGGAACTGCGTCGCAATATTTTCAGAAGGCAAGAAATATAAAACTTACGGATACAACTCTTTTGCTGGGGCAGGCGGCTCTTTTCTTGCGCCGCGGAGATACGGACAGAGCGTTGCAGTATTATCTTGATGTGCTGGATTATGAGCCGGGGAATAAAATCGCACAGAGTGCAATGGAATTTATCCGTACAAAAGGCGATTATTCAACAATCTGCAAGTGGGTTGATACAGGTGATATAGAGCAGTTTTATCCTCCGCTTGGAATAAATCCCTATGCAGTTGCAGGCGTTGTGGTTCCGCTTGTTGCCTGCGTGCTTGGAATTCTTCTTGTTGTGCATATAATGCCGGTTTCGCGCCCGGAAAAGGGAAACCGCGCTGATTTAAGCGCGCTTGTGCTTTCTGTGGATGAGCGGAAGAATATTCAGGAAACAAATCTTTCCAGCGGTGCTTTTGCGTATATTCTTTCGTCGTCGCAGATAAATGAGGCTTATGAAAAAGCGCAGGTTTATTTTCAGCAGTATAGGGATAATCTTGCCCAGATAGAAATAAACAGAATTCTGAATTCTAATGCGTCTGTAGCTGTAAAACAAAAGGCGAATCTTCTTATGTCGTATCTTGAAGAGCCGTCGTTTGATACAGTGAAGGATATTCCTGCCTATAGGACGGTTGAGAAAGAGCCTTCGCTTTATCTTGATTGTTGGGTTTCATGGTCCGGAAGAATTTCTAATGTCGTTCAGACTGAAAATTTGTTCAAGTGTGATTTTTTAGTGGGCTATGAAACAATGCAGAATGTGGAGGGGATTGTTCCGCTGAAATTTTCTGTACCTCCTGTAATAGAAAATGATAAGCCGGTTACTGTTCTTGCAAAAATAATTTCTGAAAACGGAAAAATTGCTCTTTCCGGAAGGTCTGTTTATCAGAGTGTGAAATGACAGGGATTTTGAAAACAGCTTGAATTGTTGCTGTAAAATTGAAAAATAACTTTTTGTAAAAAAAATGATTTTTTTTTTGTGAATTATTTCCGAATTTGCAAAAAAACGCCTATATATATTAGTGGGAGGCATTGGAGGCGATATGGCAGAATCAAAAGATATGTCAGAAAAATTAAAGGCGCTTGAAGCGGCGCGTCTGCAGATTGAAAAGCAGTACGGCCAGAATTCTTTGATGCGGCTTGGTGCGCAGAATAATCTTGAAGGAATAGAAGTTATTCCTTCCGGCTCTATTTTGCTTGATGAAGCTCTTGGAATTGGTGGTTATCCTAAGGGCAGAATTATTGAAATGTACGGACCGGAATCTTCCGGCAAAACGACTTTGGCTTTGCATGCCGTTGCGGAATCTCAGAAACTTGGTGGAATTGCGGCGTTTATAGATGCGGAACATGCTCTGGATCCTGTTTATGCAAAAAATCTTGGAGTTGATATAGATAATCTTTGGGTTTCGCAGCCGGACTGCGGTGAGCAGGCGCTTGAAATTACGGAAAATTTGGTTCGTTCCGGGGCTGTTGATATTATTGTAATTGACTCTGTTGCTGCGTTGACTCCTCAAAAAGAAATTGAGGGCGAAATGGGTGATTCTGTTATGGGATTGCAAGCCCGCCTTATGAGTCAGGCTTTGCGAAAACTTACGGCAATCGTAGGAAAGAGTAAATGTATTGTAATTTTTATCAACCAGATTCGTATGAAAATAGGAGTGATGTTCGGTAATCCGGAAACTACAACCGGTGGAAACGCTCTTAAGTTCTATTCGTCTGTACGTTTGGAAATCCGCAGGGTTGAAACTATTGACGGAAAAGGTGATGAGGACGCAATCGGAAACCGGGTTCGAGTAAAGGTTGTAAAGAATAAAGTTGCTCCACCATTCAGAAAGGTTGAATTGGATATTTACTTTGGAAAAGGTATAAACCGTTATGCTTCGCTTTTGGATTCTGCTGTAAAGCATGGACTTGTTGATAAAAAAGGCGCTTGGTTTACAAAAGGCGATATTAAAGTTGGACAGGGACATGAAAATGCAGTTTCTTTTGTAGAGCAAAATCCTGAATTTGCTGAAGAACTTGAAGATACTTTGCGCGCGCAGCTTTTTCCTAATCTTGTAATAAAAGATAAGGACGGAAATCCTGTAAAAAAGGAAAAAAAGAAGTCTGCTAAAAAAACGGATGAAAAAACTGCCGCTCAGCCGGAAAAAACTGAAATTCCTGCGCAGGAAGGTTTGTTCTAAGTGATTTCTGTTCTTCTTGGCCTTGGCTCAAACACTGATTATTGCGGAAAAAATTCGCTCAGGCTTCTTGCTTCTGCTTGCAGGGAACTTACCGGAACTTTATGCTCTCCGGTTTTTTCCAGTGTCTATGAGTCTAAGGCTATGTACGTGGAAAATCAGAGCAATTTCTATAATATGGTTGTAAAAGGTTTTG
>CAYXDA010000058.1:0-11116 GCA_964463615.1 uncultured Treponema sp. | reverse complement strand
GCTTCGGAGGAACTTGAACTTCTTGATGTTTTTGAATGTCGGCCTAAAACTGAATATTTCAACGTTATTCTTGATGAAAAAATTCTTAAATATATTCCTATTGAAGTTGCCCAGTCCGGAAGTCCTGCTTATGGATATTCTGTTAAGGAATTTGATGTTTCTCCGGCGACTGTAAAAGTTGTAGGACCTTCGCGGATTGTTGAGAAAATATCGAAAATCTATACAAAAAAAGTTATAATAGGCGGCGCCGCAACAAGTTTTTCTAAAGATGTAAAGCTTGATAATATCAATTCTAAAATTACGCTTCTTCCGGAAAGCGATTTTAAGGTTACTGTAAAAATTGTTCCTACAGAAGAAACGCGGACTTATGAAAAGATTGTTCCTTCTGTGCGGAACTTAAAAGAAAATCTTGAGGTTGAAAATTTTTCAGCGGAACTTTCTGTTCAGGCTGCCGGCACAACACTTTTGCTTGATTCGTTAAGTTTCTCTGACGGAAGCGTTTTTATTGATTTGTCTGAAATTGATAAGCCCGGCGAATATGAGGTTCCTGTGAATATTGATGTTCCCGCCGGAATTACGATTGTAAGCCGTTCGGCAGAAAATGCTGTTGTTAAGATTTCTGAAAAAAATATTTCTGAAAGTACAGAACCGTTGAATCTTGATGAAAATGAAGGTTCTTCAGCAGAAGAAAAAGAAACTCCGGCAGACGAAACTGTTTCTGAGGAAGCAAAAGACGGTAAAATACAGAAAGAGCAGAAATTATGATATACGGAATTGGTACAGATATTGCTAAAGTTGAGCGCTTTGAAAAGTGGGTATTAAACGGCGATATGATTGAGCGTTTTTTTAATGCGCAGGAAATGATTCCTGCAAAATCGGTTCAGTCTGCGTGTGAACATTATGCTGCCCGCTTTGCGGCAAAAGAAGCGTTCGGAAAGGCTCTTGGAACAGGAATTTTAGGATTTTTGTTAAAGGATGTATTTGTTCAGAAAGATGAATTTGGAAAACCGTCTCTTGTTGTTCAGAATTCCGCTTTGGAACTCTTAAAAAAAAGATGCGGAAATGCTAAAATTCATTTATCATTATCTCATGAGAAAGAATATGCAGTTGCATTCGTTGTTATTGAAATAAATTGAAATCGACTGTGTTTTTTATTGTATAACTGCTGAAAGTCAATAAGATTTTTTTTGACTTTTTTTGGAGTAAAAGTTGGTGTCTACGGAAAAAAAATCAAAGCTTGGTTCAGAAAAAAAGAAGCCCTCCATTTCTTATTGGTCAAAAGACAAGTGCCTTTGCCCTGTGTGCAGAAAAACTTTTGAAAGAGAAGTTATGCTCAGCGGAAACGGACGTATGATTGCCGGCGGTCTTTCTGATGATTTGCACAGAACTTTTGAACCGTCCGCAAAGTTCGGACGCATTTATCCGCTTATTTATGAAATCGGAGCTTGCCCGTACTGCTGCACAGCAATGTTGTGGAGTGATTTTAAGGAACTGAAAGATAAAAAATCGATAGAAAGTATTTCCGGCGACAGGGATAACAGGCTTTCTATGTGCGAAAATATTTTTCCGCATTTCAATTTGAAAAAAGAACGGACGCTTTATGACGGCTGTGCGATGTATTTTCTTGCTTTGCTTACTTACAGCAAGATGGAGCCTGAGCATTTGCCTACGATGAAAAGCGCATTTCTTTCTTTACGTCTTGCGTGGCTTTGCCGGGAACTTGATGTGGCTGTTCCGGGACATAATTTTAAGTATATTTCCGATGTTATGTACAGAAAAGCTCTGTTTTTCTATCAGCAGGCTGTTCAGTGCGAAATGAACCGTACGGAGCGAAGTTCATCATTGAATAATTTTGGTCCGGATATGGATAAGAATTATGGCTGGGACGGAGTTATCTATCTTTGCGGTCTTCTTGAATATAAATATGGTCAAAAAGAAGATTTTCAGCTTAGGTTAAAAAAACTTTCTGAATCAAAAACTGCTATTGCGCGCATTTTTGGTCTCGGAAAATCTTCTAAAAACAAGCCTGGTCCGCTTTTGGAAAAAGCCCGCGATTTATACGACAGGCTTTCGAAAGAACTTAATGATGATGATTTTTAATAATTTTTACGGGAACGGAACTGGAAGTGCGAAACATTCTTCTTACAATTTCTTATGACGGAACGGATTTTTGCGGTTGGCAAAGACAAGACTCTGCTGATAAAAAAAACGTTTTCCGTTCTGTTCAGGGCGAGCTTGAAAAAGCTCTTGAAAAAATTCATAAAACACCCGTTTTGCTTTATGGATCGGGACGAACGGACAGTGGGGTCCACGCTGTTGCTCAGGCGGCGAATTTTTTTTCACCTATAGATTCAATTCCTGCTGAAAAATATCCTTTAGCGTTGAATTCTTTGCTGCCGCAAGATATACGCATTACAGCGGCAAAGGAAGTTCCGGAAAACTTTAATGCAAGATTCAGTGCGACAAGCCGAGTTTACCGGTATTTTATTGCTCCTCAGTATGTTCTTGCAAACAATACGCGCTATAGCTGGTTTGTAAACTATAATCCAAATATTGAACGTCTTAACAAATACTGCGAATGTCTTTGCGGTGAAATTGACTGCGCGGCTTTTGCGGCCAGCGGCGACAATAGTGTTTCAACTTTCAGATATTTGGAGGGCGCACGTTTTTTTACGCAATCAACATTTCCGGATGGAAACAAAGTTGTTGTTTTTGAAATAGAGGCGAACGCATTTTTATGGAAAATGGTACGCACCATCGCCGGAACATTGATTGATTTGGACAGAAAAAACGCTCCGGAAGATTCTTTCAGAAAAATACTTCTTTCAAAAGACAGAAAAAACGCCGGACCTACAGCACCTTCAAAAGGTCTGTTTTTATACAAAATAAATTTTGACGGAATCCGGCGGCATATTTGATATTTTAAAGCATTGAAACCGGATCTATGTCAAACTCTATATAAACAGATGCGGGATGAGTGTAATCATACATCAAATTTGCAACTGCCTGTTGCATTTCTGAAATGTTAATTCCGCGCAGAATAATTTGATATCTGTAATTCTGGCTTATTTTTAAAATCGGACATTCAGCCGGACCTATTATATCTGTGTTTCGTGTGCAAAGTTTTTTCAATATTTCTGCTGCGTCTTCCGCAAATTTCTCTGCTGTTTCTTTGCTTGCGCTCCTGAAAACCAACCGCACAAGCCTTGAAAAAGGAGGAAATCCTAGTATCTTTCTCATTCCAAGTTCGTATTCGTAAAATTTTTCTGTCTTTCCGGAACAGGCAAATTTTATAGGTTCTTTCAGCGGATTGTATGTTTGAACAAGAACTTTTCCATCAGGAAAATATCTTCCCGCTCTTCCGGCAACTTGCGTTATCAAACTGAATGTTCGCTCTGCGGCTCTGAAATCAGGCATATGGAGTCCTGTATCCGCAAGAACAACTCCTACCAGCTGAAGGTTCGGAAAGTTAAGACCCTTTGCGACCATTTGAGTCCCGAGCATTATGTCATATTCGCCGTTTCTGAATGCGTTAAGTTTTTCTTCCAGTTCTCCTTTTTTTGTAAGAGAATCTGTATCTATGCGTATAATTCTGGCATTCGGAAATTTAGCGCGGGTTTCAGTTTCAATATATTCCGTGCCGAAACCGCTGTATCCTACATCAAGGCTTGAACAGTGCGGACACGAACTTGGCGGTTGAATTGACCACCCGCAATAATGACAGCGCAACCGGTTTTCTGTTTTGTGGTAAGTCATTGGAACGGAACAGTTCTTGCATTTTATTTCATATCCGCATGAATTGCATCTGAAAAAATGCGTAAAACCTCTTCTGTTTAGAAAAAGAATTACTTGTTTTTTGTTTTCAACTGTTTTTCTGATTTCATCTGCAAGTTCATCGCTTATGCAGCCTGTATTATTTAATTTTGAAAGATCTATGGTCTTGATTTCCGGCATTGCTCCACCGGCCAGCCGTCTTGTTAATGTATGGCGGAAAAATCTTCCTGTCTGCATAAGATGCCATGATTCTACGCTTGGAGTCGCGCTTCCCATAAGCAGCGGGATGCCAAGTACAGAACAACGGTGCATTGCGACCTGCCGCGCATGATAGCGGGGGGTATCTCCGGATTTGTAAGAGCCGTCATGTTCTTCATCAATTATAATCATTCCCAAATCCGGAACCGGAGCAAAAACTGCGCTTCTTGCTCCTATAACAATTCTTGCTTCTTTGTGCATAATTCTGTGCCATTCGCTGAGTTTTTGGCTTGGTGTAAGTCCTGAATGAATGACGGCGACAGTATTGCCGAAACGCTCGGCAACAGCTTTTACAACTTGCGGTGTAAGTCCTATTTCCGGTACAAGATAAATTACGCCTTTTTGATGTTCCAAAAGCCATTTTGCGCATTGCAAAAACACTTCTGTTTTTCCGGTTCCGGTTTGTCCGTACAAATAGTGGTAGGATACTGTTCCTGTTTTTGCAGAGTCGATTATTTCTTTTACAGCCTTGCTTTGTTCCTCGCTTAGCACATTTGTGATTTTTTCTGCGATTTCATCTTCGAAATAAAACCCTGCGGAACCGGATTCACGTTTTGCTCTTGATGGAATTATTGAAAAAACGGCCTCACCTATGGAACAGATGTAATATCTTGAAATCCATGCGGCAAGTTTATAAATTTCTTCAGAAAAAAGAGGTTCTTTGTCTAAAATTCGCAAGACGGAACGTATTTTTTCCTTTTCAACCGGACAATCTTTTGGAATTTCATTGCTTACAGAAACGATAAAACCTGTCATTTTTCTGTTTCCGAATCGTACTTCCGCGCGTTTTCCTATTTCCGGCGCAAGTTCTTTTTCGTCATTTTCTTTAGGAATCCAGTTATATGTAAAGGACTGGTTCAGCGGAATATTCAATACAATCTGAAGATATTTCATTTTGTCTTAAAATCCTTTGCGTAGTCAGGAGAAAGCTTAAGAAGATTTTCTCTGAAAAATTTAAGATCTTCCCAAGCTGGCCGTTTGAATTCAATATTTCGTAAAAGAGCGCTTGGATGGTAAGTTACAACAAGCGGAACGCCGTTGTAATCGTATATTTTTCCGCGGTATCTGTTCAAAGAAAATTCACCTTGAATTTTTAAAAGATTTCGGACTGCGACTTTTCCAAGTGCAAGAATCATTTTTGGCTTTAAAATATGTATTTGCGCATCTAAAAAAGAGCGGCATGCTTCCGCTTCTTCTGTTTGCGGATCGCGGTTGTAAGGAGGACGGCACTTTACTGTGTTTGCAATGTAGCAGTTTACAAAGCGGTCAAGCTGAATTGCGCTTAACATTTTGTCCAAAAGCTGTCCGGCTGGACCTACAAAAGGCAGACCTTGCGCATCCTCTTCCGCTCCCGGACCTTCTCCTATAATCAGAACTTCAGGTTTTTCAACTCCCTGACCAGGAACAATATGAGTTCGTTTTTTGCTCAGTTCACATCTTGAACAGCCAAGTATTTTCTGATTAAGTTCTTGTATTGTAAGAGTTTTATGTTCATTTTTTTGTTCTGAATTTTCCGTCGGATCTTCCGGAAAATTTTTTTTATCATCGTTTTTTTTGTTGTCGGTTTGATTTTTTTCTTCTTCTGAAAAAATCGCTTCTTTATCATCTGTGAATTGTGGTTTTTCTGAAAATTCAGGAGAAAAATAGCCGTAAAAATTGTCAGAAGCATTTTTTAAAAGATTAAAAATAAGATTTTTTTCCAAAGCTGTCATTTTTCGCCTCTTTTATTTTCAAATGAATAAAAAATTCATATCTAAAAATCTGAAAAATTTAAAGCGGACGGAATTTCAGATTATGCCTGAACTGCAGGAATTTTCTTTATTCTGTTGCCTGATTGCTGTATTTTTGCAGATTTTCATGCAAATTTTCGATTTATATTTATAGAATATCAGTTTACTTGTAAATCATTCAATAAACAAGTAATATAGACTAACAGAGATTCTAAAAAAATTAGAGTCAGCTTTGAAATAAAACACTTTCACTGGAAGTTCTGATGAAAAAAAATATTGTTATATTTATAATTTTTTCCATGTTTGTTTGTGCGGCTTTTCCGCAGGTCAGCGTAAATCCGAACGAAGAATTTTATTCAGATGCGGCAGGTTGGTACCTAAAAGGTTATGTTGAAAGACTTCCTCAAATAAAACCTTATCCGGTTGCTCTTATAGAAGAAATTCTTATTGATGTTATAAAAAAGGGCGAACCTTCTGAACAGGCTAAGGCAGAGCTTTACTATGAAAAATATTTTGCAAAAGAATGGCATGTTTCCTTGGATTCGTCTGCTTATGAGAGGATTTATTCAATTGCCGATTCTGATGTGAAAGATGTGGATCATTACGACGATTCTTTTCAATTTTCTGCGGAGCCTGAATTTTCATATGATTTTTCTTTCGGAGAATATTTTTCATCTGGTCTGATTGTCGGTTTGCGCGGTCAAAGCTCTTACGTAAATTCTTCAGAAGTTCTGCCAAAATTCACATATAATTCCGAACTTGATGTTATTGCGCCTTTTGAATTCAATGCGGACAGCATAGATTTTTTGCTTGATGTCAATGGAAATTTTACTGTCGGAAACAAAGAAGTTTACGCTACGGTCGGTTTTACACCTCTTGGATATGGACTTTTTCCGGATGATGACATTATTCTTTCTTCTGCCGGAAATCAGATTCTTCACGGTTCTTTTAATTACGAAGGAAAATATTTTCAATATGCCCAGATATTTGGCGTTGTTGGCGCTATGAATAAAAGTTTTTTAGAAGCGGATGATTATTCGTTCAGCAAGTTTTTTGCTTTTCACTCAACGAATGTTCCGCTTTTTAATGGAAAACTTAACTTAAGCTATTTTGAAGGCGTAGTATTCGGAAACGGTTTTCAGCCGGCTATGTTAACTCCGATTCCTTGGTCAATAGTTTCGCTTGCAGACGGAAGGTCGGAAACGCTTTATGCAGGCTTAAAAGTTGAAGTAAAACCGGTACCTTGTTTTTCCTGGAATACAGAATTTCTTTTAAATGATTTGAAACCTAAAAATTTTATAAAATTAAAGTGGAACGATGCCGCAATCCGTGGCGCTTTCAAAACAGGTTTTGTCTATTCGCCGCTGGATTCAATTGCAAGTCTTATTACTGTTGATTACACGATGGTAACTCCGGAAATTTATTCTTGCTATGATTGCTTTGATAATAATTACAATTATCGCGATTATTCAAATTTCGGAACTTCTATAGGTTCGAATCTTCTTCCGAATTCAGACCGTGTTTCTGTAAAAATAAATTTCAAGCCTTCGAAAAATTTGAAGATTACAACAACAACTTTGTATTCAAGACATGGAAATTCTTATGAAGACTTGGATTATGACGAAATTGTAAAGTTAAATGGCTCTCAATATTCTTATTCAAGTATCGGGCAAAATTCTAACGGATTTGAATCTTTAACATCTCAGACAAATTTCCTGATGCAGGATGATTTGATGTATTCAATGCAGGCCGGTCTTGACATTCAGTATACGTTGTTTTCCAAAAAATCTTCAAATATCACGTTTTCTGTCGGCTATACTTTTGAATTCATCCAGAATGATGGTGTAGAGCAGGCTATTTATCCTGGTGATTATTCAAGTTATGAGCATTATTTGGATATTATAAACAGCGAAACTGCTACGGATGCACAAAAGGAAGACGCAAAAAGTAAATTTGATTCTATAAAAGAAGCATGGAAAGATCGCCTTCATGATTCATACAACCATTATTTTAGGGCAGGAGTAAAAATTAATTTTTAATGTCGAATCGAAAATTTTTGTTTTTATATTTAAATACAGGCGCAGGTCATAAATCAGCGGCAAAAGTTCTTGCTGATTCAATGAAAGCAAATGACCCGACCGTAGAAATTCAAATGAGAATCGGTTATCCGCGTCATGGGCTTGGACATTTGATTTTTGAAAAAGGTTATAATTATTCTTTGAATGTTTTCAGGGGGCTTTTTCCGCTTACATACGATTTGGGACAGCACCGTTGGCTACAAAGTTTTTTGAATTATATTATCGGGCCGGAAGCCCGACATCATCTTAGAAAATTGATATTAAAGGAACATCCTACAGATATCGTTTCTTTTCATTTTGGTGTAACTCCATTTGTAAAGGATGTCTTAAAAAATATTCCATGGAATATAAATTTTCATGTTATTGTAACAGACCCTTTTACAGTTCCGCACTGCTGGTTTTATGAAAAAAATCTTAATTATATGGTTTATTCTGAACAGGCAAAAAGAATCGGCGTAAAAGAATGCGGAGTTCCGCCAGAAAATATCAAAGTGATTCCTTTTTTAATGAATCCGAAGTATAGCGCAATTCCTACGCAGGAAGAAATTCATACACTAAAAATAAAACACGGATTTGATCCAAACAAAAAAATAGTGCTTCTTATCGGAGGCGGAGAAGGGCTTCCCGGTTCCACAGAAATTGTAAACCAGTGTATTTTGCGCCATCCGAATTTTTCCGTTGCAATAATTTGCGGAAGAAACAAAGTCGGTCAAAAAAATATGAATCTTTTGAGGCTTGCTCATCCGCGGCTTGATTTGCATGTCTACGGATTTGTGGATTTTCTTGACGAACTTGTAAAAATCTGTGATTGCGCTGTAACAAAAGCGGGACCTGCAACTTTGATGGAAGTTCTTTCGTTCAGAAAACCTGTTATAATCAGCCGTTATATTCACAATCAGGAACTGGGCAATATGCGTTTTGCCGTAGACCATCGCGTAGGTTATTTTATTCAAAATTCAAAAAGAATTTACGAAAAAATAAACGAAATTCTGAACGACAAAAATTTTGATTCCAAGATGAAAAAGAATTTTGACAGCATTCATCTTGATACAGATTCTTCAAAAGTTGCTAAAATACTTCTTTCCCCAGTTCGAAACGCTTGATTTCCCGCTTTTCAAAAGATTCTTTTATAAGAGCGTCCGCATCAATTTCTTTGAAAATCCGCTCTGCATCTTCAATTCTTCCTCTAAGAACAGGATGTTTAGGACTGAAAAGAACACAGCAGTCTTCGTACGGTAAAATCGAAGTATTGAAAGTTCCGATAAATTCTGCAGTTTGTGTTATTTCTTCTTTATCCATTCCTACAAGAGGACGCAAAAGAGGAAAGTCCGCAAAATGTTCCGTAATATTCATATTTTCAATAGTCTGGCTTGCAACCTGTCCAAGACTTTCACCGGTAACAATGCAGTCCGCACCAATCCGCCCTGCAAGCATATTTGCAACTTTCATCATGCAGACGCGCAGCATAAGAGTTGACCATTCTTCCGGCGCTTTCTGTTTTATTTTCATCTGAACTTCTGTAAAAGGCACAATGTTCAGGTAAGTTTTCAGCCCGAATTTCGAAAGAATTGCCGCAAGTTCTTCAACTTTCTTTTGCGCTTCTATTGAAGTGTACGGATAAGAATGAAAATAAACGCATTCTATTTTCATTCCGCGCCGCATCATTCTGTAGCCCGCAACAGGAGAATCAATTCCGCCGGAAAGCAAAAGAAGTCCCACTCCGCTGCATCCGGCAGGAAGTCCGCGGTTGCCTTTCTTTGAATAGCTGTAAACAAAAGTCCGTTCGCGCACTTCAACAAAAATCTTGATATCCGGATTATGAACATCAACTGCAAGAAAATCATCATCGCAAACCGCAGCTCCGCATTCGCAGTTTATTTCAAAACTGTTAAGCGGAAAATGCTTGTCGCCACGTCTTGAATCAATTTTAAAAGTTTTTATTTTCGGATTTTGCTCTTTTTCTTTTTCCGCAAGATTCCGCACGCATTTTTTTATTTCTTCAATGTTATTTTCGCAAGTTAAAGTTTTTGCCCAGCCGGTAATTCCCAAAAGATGCGACAAAGCATCCTCCACCGCAGCGCAGTCTTTTTCCTCGCAGTCAATATAAAGTCGCCCCGCATGGCATTGAATTTTCAAATCCAAGCCTTTAAGATAAGTTTTTGCGTTGGCATAAAGAAGTTTTTCAAAAGTTTTTAAGTTCGAGCCTTTTAACATAAGCTCGCCGAGTTTTGCAAGATAAGTTACCATTCTTAAAAGTTTACTGTTTTTTTTTATTGGTTTAAAGAGATATTCAGATTTTTCAGATTTTTTTTCCGGGCGTTCCGGCTTGTCATAACCAAGCCGTCGGGCTTTTCGTGGCTCCGGCTTTCGCCTGCGAACCGCTTTCGCGGTTTTGCTCCGCAACCACTACAATCCCTAACGCATTTGCAAATATTTACTGATTTGCATTTTGCAGTTTTTCCACTAAATCCCGATGATGTTCAAGCGAGTCAAACGGCGAAGGCGGCTCCGGCTTTCTGCGGGAATTCGCTTGTTTTACAATTTCCAGAAGTTCTTCAGCGGAATATTTTCCTTCAACTTTAGAAAGATATTCTTTTCCCAAAGCAAGCAGAGTTCTGCTTTCATTCATTTTATATTCGTGCGGAAAAACGGCGTATTTTTCAACATTACGAATGTTTGTTCCTCTTCCGTTTACGCAAGTGTAATTTTCGCCCGCGCTGAAAATATGTTTGTTTATTGTATAAAGCGTATTATCGTCTGAAAAAACAGCCTTTGTATCTTCATTCGGCATTTTTGTGTTCCAGAACCTAAGATGATATGCTCCGTTTTCTGTAATATACCAGGAAATAATGTTTTCTGCTTTTTTGCGGCCGCAAATACGAATGGAATCCGCGCAGTTTAATCCTTGCCAATAGCCGAAAAGCGGATTTTCATTGTTGTTTCCATTCTTGTAAAGTTCAGGATTTTCAGAATTTGTGTTGTAATAGGGGATTTTTAAAAGAAAATCAAGAAATATTTTTCCGTCGACAAGCGCGATCGGAATTATTGATTTGTTTTTTTCATTAATGGAAATTTCCATTTCCCAAGCAGGAACGTTTTCTGCAATCCGGACAAAATTTACAGAATAAGCGTATCCGTTTTTTTTAGTCGCAATATTTCTGTTTCTTTTTTGAATTTCACTGAACCGCTCCGGTTCAACGGCTCTGTCGTAATACCAGCCGTAATATTCTTTTAAAATAATGGAAATTTCATTTTCTCCGTCAAAAAAAATCTTTC
>CAYXDA010000057.1:7004-11177 GCA_964463615.1 uncultured Treponema sp. | reverse complement strand
TTTACCATAATGTCGTGAAGTTTCTTGTCAACTTCTTCGCTTGACCAAGAAAGTCTTTCAGAGTTCTGGCTCATTTCCAAACCGCTTGTTGCAACACCACCTGCGTTAGATGCTTTTCCTGGAGCGTACAAAATCTTTGCAGCAAGGAATTTGTTTACAGCATCGATGTTAGAAGGCATATTTGCTCCTTCTGCAACAAGCTGTACTCCGTTTTTCAAGAGCATTTCTGCATCTTCGCCAAGAAGTTCGTTCTGTGTTGCGCAAGGGAAAGCGCAGTCGCACTTAACTTCCCAAACTTTTTTGCCTTCAAAGTATTTAGCAGAAGGGAACTGTTTTACATATTCTGCGATTCTTCCGCGGCGAACAGTTTTGAGTTCCTTAACCCAGTCAAGTTTTTCCTGAGTAATTCCGTCTGCATCGTAAATGTATCCGTTTGAATCAGAGAGAGTTACAACTTTTGCACCGAGCTGAATCAATTTTTCTGCGGCGTATTCTGCAACGTTTCCTGAACCAGAAACTACGCAAGTTTTGCCTTTGAAGTCCTGTCCTGCTTTTTTTAGCATTTCCTGTGCAAAATAAATAAGTCCGTATCCAGTTGCTTCTGTACGAATTAAAGAACCGCCGAAAGTAAGGCCTTTTCCTGTTAAAACGCCGGTGTATTCATCGCGGATTCTTTTGTACTGTCCGAAAAGATAACCGATTTCGCGTCCGCCAACGTTTTTGTCTCCGGCCGGAACGTCTGTGTCTGGTCCGATGTGGCGGTAGAGTTCTGTCATGAATGACTGGCAGAAACGCATAACTTCTTTGTCTGATTTTCCGTGTGGATCAAAGTCTGAACCACCTTTTCCGCCGCCCATTGGAAGCGTTGTAAGAGAATTTTTAAGAACCTGTTCAAATCCCAAGAATTTAAGTACAGAAAGGTTTACTTCTTTAGAAAAACGCAAACCTCCTTTGTAAGGTCCAATCGCGCTGTTGTACTGAACGCGGAATCCGCGGTTTACGTGATAATTTCCTTTGTCGTCCATCCAAGGAACGCGGAACATAATTACCCGTTCTGGTTCAACAAGTCGTTCAAGAATTGCGTTTGGTTCAAGTTCTGGCATCTGCTCAACAACTGGATCAAGAGTTGTCAAAACTTCTTCTACAGCCTGAAGAAATTCAGGTTCATTCTGATTTTTAGCTTTTACTTCTTCCCATACACGGTTTACGTAAGCGTTTTTCATAAAATTTTAACCCCTTAGTTGCTCCTTATATCAAGTGGGCAAGCATTTTATTATACACTATGTTTTTTTTGTTAGTAAATATTTTTGAAAAAAATAAAAAAGATTTTTTTAGCGAAGGGTTTTAGGGCGGAAGCCCTAGGCGAAGGGGTAGGCGAAAACGCATCGCGGTTGAGCCGAGGGGAAGGCTTTCCCCCTTTTTTGATTTATACTTCATATTTTATATTTTATGTTTTATACTTATTTGTATGACTTTGCAGCAATTAAAATATGCGGTTGCGGTTGCGGATTCGGGAACGGTTTCTGGTGCGGCGGAAAAAGTTTTTATTTCTCAGCCGAGTTTGACGTTGGCAATTCATCAGTTGGAAGAAGAAATGCACGTGCAGATTTTTTCACGCACAAACAAAGGTGTTGAAGTTACAAAAGAAGGCGAAGTTTTTTTGGGTTATGCGCGGCAGGTTCTGGAGCAGGCGGATTTGCTGGAGGAAACTTATGCCGGAAAAGAAAGAAGAGCTCCTGTTTTTAGTGTTTCATGCCAGCATTATTCATTTGCGGTCAAAGCGATGGTTGATGTTATCCGCAAATTTGGCGGAGAAAAATACAATTATACTTTGCGCGAAACTCAGACTTTTGAAATTATTGACGATGTTGCTCGTTTGAAAAGTGAAGTGGGAATTTTATATTTAAGTTCGCGAAATGAAGAAGTTATCGGAAAACTTTTGAAAAAGAATGATTTGATTTTTACGGAACTTTTTACTGCAAGACCGCACGTTTTTATCAGCGACAAGCATCCGCTTTGCAGAAAGGAATCTGTTTCTGTGCGGGATTTGGCGGATTTTCCTTATCTGGTTTTTGAACAGGGGCAGCATAATTCGTTTTATTTTTCTGAAGAGCCGTTTTCTTCCATTGATCAGAATAAAATTATTTGTGTTCGCGACAGGGCGACTTTGTTCAATCTTTTGATTGGACTTGATGGTTTTACTGTGAGTTCCGGTGTAATCAGCGAAGAACTTTACGGAGAAAATATTGTTGCGCGGCCGCTGGAACTGAATGAAAATATGCGGATTGGTGTAATTGTAAAGAAAAATCTTGTTCTTTCGCGCTATGCGGAAAGTTATATTGAAGCACTTGAGCGTAATGTTTGAGTGTGATTTCCGATGAAATCTGCTCGGAATGGTTCCGCAGATTGCGCAGATTTCCGCGAATATTTTTATATTGAAGTGCATTATGTTTTTTGCAGTTTTTTTTGCGGGAATAAAATGAATGTCTGCCGGAACGTTGAATTCGTAAAAAAAAAGCGCAAGTGCCGAATATTCTGATGGAAACGTTTTTTAGCACTTGCGCTTTTTTGTGTAAAAATATTATTTTAATATTCTTTTTGAACTTCCATAACTGCGTTTTCGAAAATGTCCATCGCTTTGTCAATGTCGTTGTCAGAAATGTTTAGAGCGCAAAGAACTCGCATTACAGAGCCGTTGCGTCCGCCTTTTTCCATAACAAGTTTGTTTTTGAAGCAAAGTTTCTGTACTTTAGCGGCTGCGTCGCCGTTTGGTTCGAAAAGTCCGCACAAATCTTTGTTGCCTTTAGGATTTACAAATTCGCATCCGATCATCAGACCTTTTCCGCGGACGTCGCCGATTATGCTTGCTTTTTGTTTGATGGCATTCATGCGGTTCATTATTTTTTCGCCTTTTCTGGAAACTTCTGCCAAAAAGTCCGGGTTGGAAACGCGATTTAAAATAACTGTTCCGGCTTTCATTGCAAGCTGGTTTCCGCGGAATGTTCCTGTGTGCGCGCCCGGCTGCCAGACGTCAAGTTTTTTGTTGTAAATTACAATTGAGAGCGGCTGGCTTCCGCCGATTGCTTTGGAAACTAGAATTACGTCCGGAACTATGTCTGCATATTCAAAAGCAAAAAGTTTTCCGCTTCGTCCGATTCCACACTGAATTTCGTCTACAATCAGAGGAATGTCCAATTCTTTTGTAACGCGGCGGACTGTCTGCAAAAATTTTACAGGAGCAGGATTTACGCCGCCTTCGCCCTGGATCGGTTCAAGAATGACTGCGGCTGGTTTTGTAATTCCGCTTTCAGGGTCTTTTAGGGTGGATTCAAAATATACGCAGGCTGCGTCAATTGCCGCTTCGCCTTTTAGTCCGAAATGATTTCTGTATGTATCTGGATACGGAAAATGCTGAACGCCAGGCATAAGATTTGCCACTTTGTTCTTTGCGTTTAAGTTTCCTGTGCAGGAAAGTGCGCCGTGTCCCATTCCGTGAAAGCCGCCCTGGAACGCAATTATGTTTGAGCGTCCGGTTGCTGTTTTGCAAAGTTTTAATGCAGCGTCGGTTGCGTCTGTTCCGCTTGGTGAACAAAATTGAATTTTTGCGTTGTTCTGCAACTCTTTTGGAAGTTTAGAAAGAACGGTTTGAATAAATTCGTCTTTTACCGGAGTGGTTAAATCAAGAGTATGAAGAGGAAAATCGCTTTCAAGCATTTTTATCATTGCCTGATTGATTTCTTCATCGTTGTGACCAAGTGCAAGAGTTCCCGCTCCGCACAAAAAATCCAGATATTTGTTTCCTTCAATGTCCTCAACCCAAGATCCTTTGGCTTTTGCCAATGCAAATGGGAATTTGCGCGGATAACTTCGGGCATTAGATTCTGTGGAATCCTGTCTGGTAATGTAATACTGATTGGTGTCTTTTTCCGACATCGACGTTCTCCATTACTGCGGCTGATTTTTATGAACCGCAAACATAAAATTCTACAGGGGCATGCGCCTCGTTTTTTTTTCACATAAGTGTGAGTTTTTACTTTAGAACAAAAAGGGTTTTTAGGCAATCAATTTAGGATTTATAATCCATAATAAAAAGTTATAAGATGACATTCAGGCAGGAAGTCGTGCAGAGCGAAAAACATTTTACAAACCAAAAACTTGCGGACACGGACGTCC
>CAYXDA010000057.1:0-6904 GCA_964463615.1 uncultured Treponema sp. | reverse complement strand
AAAGAATTGCCAACCAGCAACCATTCTTTGAAAAATAAAAACGACAGGAGGTCGTGCAGAGCGAAAAACATTTTACAAACCAAAAACTTGCGGACACGGACGTCCGCGAATAGCGGAGCAAAGAATGGATGAAGAGAGCGGGTTGAGCAGAAAGTTCGGCGGAGCAATTGGAAGAAGAAAAAGAATTGCCAACCAGCAACCATTCTTTGAAAAATAAAAACGACAGGAGGTCGTTTTTATTTTGACATATTGACTAAAAATGTCTAAATAAATTATCCTTGAAGAATAAGGCTTTTGAACTATAATCATATTTAAAAGTATCATCATTTTTTTTAGGAGCAAAAATGGCATTGCGTCGTGTTGTAATTACCGGATTAGGTGCAGTTAGTCCTGTTGGAAATAATATAGAAGAAAGTTGGAACGCAATAAAATCAGGAAAAAGCGGAGTGGATAAAATTTCACTCTTTGATGCTTCTGAATATTCAGTTCAGATTGCTGCGGAAGTTAAAAACTTTGATGCAGCGCAATATGGTATAGAAAAGAAAATGCTTCGCAAAATAAACCGCCAGACGCGTTTTTTAATTGCCGCAAGTTTGGAGGCAGTAAATGATTCCGGATTCACAAAAGAAAATATCGGAAAAGAAAATATCGGAATTGTAAACGGTGTTGGAATTGGTTTGAATGAAGCGGTAGAGGCTGGTTTTAAAAAATATGATGATCCTTCTGCCGGTGTAAACCGCTTGCCTCCGCTTACAGCTCCTCTTTCGCTGAATAACGAAGCAGCCGCAAATGTAAGTATGTTTTTTAATATTCATGGACCTGCATGGACGCTTTCTACAGCGTGTTCATCCGGAACAGATTCAATTGGGCTTGCTTTGGATATGATTCGTCTTGGTCGCATTGATATGGCATTAACTTGCGGTTCGGAAGCAAGTATTACAGGCTTTAATATCGGATGCTACCAGGTTCTTCAGGCGCTTACGCCAAATTTTAACGACAATCCTAAAGCCGCAAGCAGACCGTTTGATAAAAATCGTTCCGGTTTTGTAATGGGTGAAGGAGCGGCAGTTCTTGTTTTGGAAGAACTTGAACATGCAAAAGCGCGCGGTGCAAAAATTTATGCAGAAGTTGCAGGATTCGGTGCAACCAGTGACGCTTATCATATTACAGCTCCGTGTGAAGATGGTTCTGGTGGTGCGCAAGCGATGCGTCTTGCACTTAAAGATGCCGGTCTAAAACCGGAAGAAATCCAATATTACAATGCGCACGGAACTTCTACTGCCGCAAATGACAGTGCAGAAACCGCGATGATAAAAACTGTTTTTGGTGATTACGCTTATAAATTGCATGTTTCTTCAACAAAATCGGAAACAGGTCATATGATTGGAGCGGCCGGCGCAATGGAAGCAATTGTTTGTGTAAAAGCAATTGAAGAAGGTTTTGTTCCTCCGACTGCAAATCTTGAAGAGCCGGATTTGGAACATGGCTGCGATTTGGATTACACTCCGAAAACAGGCATAGAATGCCAGATAAATGCGACCGCAAGCTGTTCATTGGGCTTTGGCGGACACAACGGTTGTATTGTTCTGAAAAAATATAAAGAATAAATGTTTTTCCGGGGCGTTGCGGGGCAGGTTGCGTTTGTTCTTTTGGCCCCGCACGGTGGGTAGGCGAAAACCGGAGGTGGTTGAGTTTATCGAAACCCCGAAGGTTTGAGACGTAGGGCGGTTGTCCGCCCTCTTAAACAGAATGGCGTCGAAAAAAGACTTTAGGCTTTTTCTGATAGTGAGCGGCGAAGACGCGAACGGTGTTGTCTGCCCTTCTAAAAAAATAAATTTTTATATAAATAAACTATTTTAGGAGTTTTTTATGCCAGTTATTAAACCTATGGTAAGAAGCAGTATGTGTATTAATGCTCATCCGGTTGGATGTGCAAAAGATACGGAACGTCAGATTGAATATGTAAAAGTGCAAAAATCTAAGCGCGGAATAAAAACTGTAAAAGAAGGCGGAAAAGGTCCTGAGCTTGTGCTTGTTCTTGGATGTTCAACAGGTTATGGACTTGCAAGCCGAATTGTCGCTGCATTTGAATATGGTGCAGATACAATCGGTGTTTCTTTTGAAAAAGCTGCTACAGACAAGAAAGGCGGAACTCCTGGATGGTACAATAATGCTGCTTTTGATCGCGCGGCTGCAAAAGACGGACTTTTTGCAAAAACTTTCAGCGCGGACGCTTATTCCAACGAAACTCGCGCAATGATTGTTGATGAAATCAAAAAAACAGGAAAAAAAGTTGATTTGGTAGTTTATTCGCTCGCTTCGCCGGTTCGCTCTGATCCGGAAAAAATTGATCCTGCAACAGGCCAGCACGTTCTTTATAAATCTGTTATCAAACCTATTGGAAGTGTTTATTCCGGAATGGGAATAGACATTATGACAGAAACTTTGAAAGAATCTTCTGCGGAACCTGCAACTGATGAAGAAGTAAAAAATACAGTAAAAGTAATGGGCGGCGAAGACTGGCAGCTTTGGATTGACGCTTTGAGCGATGCCGGTGTTCTGAACAACGGATGCAGAACGGTTGCATATTCTTATATCGGACCAAAATTAAGCCATGCAATTTACCGCGACGGAACAATTGGTCAGGCAAAAAAAGATTTGGAAGCAACAGCGCACAGATTGAATGAGCAGCTTGCAAAAACTGTTGGCGGTGCGGCTTACGTTTCTGTAAACAAAGGACTTGTAACACGCTCTTCTGCCGTAATTCCGATTATTTCGCTTTATCTTTCTGTATTATTTAAAGTTATGAAAGCTAAGGGAACTCACGAAGGTTGTATTGAGCAGATGGAGCGCCTTTTTGCAGAACGGCTTTTTACCGGCGAAAACGGAGCGGCAGGAAATGTTCCTGTTGATTCGGAAAATAGAATCCGCATTGACGATTGGGAAATGGCAGATGATGTTCAGGCGGAAGTTGCTGGCCTTATGGACGGCGTAACGCAGGAAAATCTTGCGGAACGCTGTGATTTGGAAGGCTACAAGCACGATTTCTTGAACATAAATGGTTTTGATGTTCCAGGTGTTGATTACAACAAAGAAATTACAGATATGTCTTCTTTGGATTAAAATTTTAAGGGCGGAGCCCCGCCCTCCGCTCAAACACTGCGTCGCCAAGCGGTGTGCAAACAAGTTTGCCCGCCGCTTGGCTCCTTAGCGTTTTCGCTTACCCACCCAGCGGGGCGAATGTTGATTTGCTTTTTGCCCCGCAACGCCCATTTTTTTTCAATTTCCAATTTACATCTGATTGTTTGAACGAATTCAATTTTAATTGCATAACTTTTGTTACTACGTTATAATTCAAAAAATTTGTAATGGAGTTCTGTAAGTTATGTTAAAAGGTCGGCATTTAATAGAGCCTGGAGATTTATCTGTTTCTGAAATTGACGAAATTATTTCTTTGGCAGAGCAGATGACAGTAGATCCTATTTCTTTTCAAGATGTGTGTCGCGGGAAAATTCTTGCGACACTTTTTTTTGAGCCAAGCACAAGAACTAGGCTTTCTTTTGAAGCGGCGATGCTTCATTTGGGCGGAACTGTAGAAGGTTTTGCCGACGCTTCCTATACATCATCCACAAAAGGAGAAACTCTTGCAGATACAATACGTGTTGTTTCTTCTTATGTGGATGTTATTGCAATGCGCAATCCTAAAGAAGGAGCCGCACTTTTGGCAAGCAAATATTCGGATATTCCGATTATAAACGCCGGCGATGGAGGACACAGCCACCCGACTCAAACTCTTACCGATTTGGTTACAATCCGCCGGCTTTTAGGCGATTATCAGGGTTTGACTGTAGGTTTTTGCGGCGATTTGAAATTCGGTCGTACTGTTCATAGTCTTACTCAGGCTTTGAGCCGCTATAAAGGAAACAAGTTTGTTTTTATAAGTCCGCAGGAATTGCGGTTGCCGGAATATATGATTGGACAGCTTGAAGAAAAGAACATTCCGTATAAAGTTGCAGAGCGGCTTGAAGACGTTATCGGTGATCTTGATGTTTTGTATATGACCCGCGTTCAGAAAGAGCGTTTTTTTAACGAACAGGATTATCTTCGCCTAAAAGACAGTTACATTCTTGATAAAGAAAAAATGAAATTGGCAAAAGAAAGAATGTTTGTTCTTCATCCGCTTCCGCGCGTAAACGAAATTTCACCGGAAGTTGATGATGACCCGCGCGCTGCATATTTTAAGCAGGTAAAATTTGGAATGTATGCAAGAATGGCATTGATTGCAAAACTTACAGGAGCTCTTTAGGTTATGTTAAATATAGATTCAATAAAAAACGGACTTGTAATCGATCACATACGCGCTGGTTCCGGATGGCGTATTTTTCAGTGGCTTGGACTTGATAAATCTTCTTTTTGTTCTGCTTTGATTATGAACGCACCGTCTAAAAAGACAGGCAAAAAAGATATTATAAAAATAGAAAACGTAATGGACATAGATTTTTCAGTTCTTGGCTTTATTGATCCGAATATAAGCGTAAATGTGATTCAGAACGAAAAAATTGTGCGTAAAATAAAAATGGAGCTGCCGTCGCGAATTCAGAATGTATTCAAATGTAAAAATCCGCGCTGCATAACTGTAACCGAAGATTATGTAAAGCCTACATTCCTTTTGGTTGATAAAGCGAAGGGACTTTACTGCTGTGAGTACTGCGACACAATGTATAAAGCCGGGGAAGACGGAACTGTAGAGGAAAAAGTATAATGTCTAAGACGCTGCTTATTTATAATGCAATCCTTCTTGATGAAGCAATTGATTCGCCGGGTGCAATTCTTTGCGTGGAAGGAAGAATCCGTGCTGTTTATCAGGGGTATTTTACGGATTCAAAAACTGTAATGGAACTTGCAAAGTCTGTGCTCAGAGAAGACGGATTTACCGGTGATGAACCGATTGAACTTTTTGATGCAAAAGGACTTACTGTTACGCCAAGTTTTATAGATATGCATGTTCATCTTCGAGATCCGGGTTTTACACAAAAAGAAGACTTGGAGAGCGGATTAAAAGCGGCTGTTGCCGGCGGATATGGCACGGTGGTTGCAATGCCGAATACGAATCCTGTTGTTTCAACTGGTGAACAGGCACGGGAAGTCCGACAAAGAGCGGCTTCGCTGGGGTTGGCAAATATGTTTCAGGTTTGTTCAATCACAAGAGATTTCGAAGGAGTGGATGCAACTCATTTGTTTGAAATAAATCCTGATGAAGTTCCTGTAATTTCTGAAGACGGAAAAGAGGTTGCTTCCAGTTCGGTGATGTTGACTGCAATGAAAATAGCGGCCAGCAAAGGAATGGTGGTTGCCTGTCATTGCGAAGATCCTGAGCTTGCTGCCGCTGCCCGAATATATAGAAAAGAAGCGCTCAAATATATGGAAAAATATGGTATTCCGAATTGGAGCGATTTGGATAATTTTAAAGATGTTTCAGAAGAGGATTTAGGCTTGATAGAGCGGAATCTTGCGATGGCAAATGATTTGCTTGCTCTTGCAGAAGATCTTGCGACGGAAAGAAATATAAATATTGCGAGAAAAGTTTCGTGCCACATTCATTTGTGTCATGTAAGTACGGCGCAGTCTGTTGAATATATAAAAAATGCAAAGCAGATAGTTGCAGATAAAGATGCGGAATTTTTTGAAGACCTGCCGGATAATGATATTGAAGGTATGCTTGGTTCTGCTGAACTTGATACGGATTTGCCGTCACAAAAAGGTTTTTCTGTAACTTGTGAAGTAACTCCTCATCATATTGCGTTGTGCGGAACTGACGAGCCGGAAATTTTTGAGCTTGTAAATCCTCCTTTGCGTCCGGAAGAAGATAGACTTGCGCTTTTGGCCGCCATTCGCGATGGAACTGTGGATTGCATAGGAACGGATCATGCGCCTCATACATTGCAGGATAAGGTGGGCGGCGCTCCGGGATTTTCCGGAATAGAAACAAGTTATGGAGTCTGCAATTCGGTTCTTGTAAAGAGCGGTCAGATTTCTTCAAAGCGTCTTTCTCAGTTGATGTCTGCAAATCCGGCCAGAATTTTAAAAGTGCAAAAAGGTTTGCTGAATGTTGGCTATGATGCGGACATTACGGTTGTTGATCCTGACGAGAACTGGACTGTTAAGTCAAAACTTTTTTACAGCAAGGGAAAAGCAAGTCCTTTTGAAGGAAAAGAATTGACCGGCAAGGTGAAAGCTGTTTTTATCGCCGGCAGAAAAATTTTTGAAAGTTAAAAACAAAACCCTTTGAAGAGCCCAGATAATCCTAAGCACAAGTAAAACCTTCATACCGTTGCTGCGTTCCCGCCCTGGCGGAGTTTTGAAGTATACTTTGAAAGGCATCTGGACTCATCAAAGAGTTCTGATATGTTTTTTATGTTACATTAAAAACGTTAAAGAATCAATCAAAAGTTATTATATATTACGGAAATCAGTTTTTTTTTTAAAATCATGGTGGTTGAGTTTGCAGTTGCTGAACCGTGTCGAATCATTGAAACTTCAATAACAGATTCTGCTTGAACTTTTGTCATTTCGAGAACTTCAATGAACACATATTCTAAAATAAATTGATTGAAAATAAAAAACCTTGCTCAAAAGCAAGGTTTCAATAGCCTTGAGACTGACACGATTCGAACGTGCGACCCCCACCTCCGCAGGGTGGTGCTCTAATCCAGCTGAGCTACAATCTCATTCAAATATGTCAGCTAAAGCTGTGTGATTTCGGAGGCGACAGGAGTTGAACCTGCCCAGCCCTTTCGGAACTGACGGATTAGCAATCCGTTGTATTACCGCTCTACCACACCTCCAGCTATCGGAGCGAGAGGGATTCGAACCCCCGGACCCGTGAAGATCAACGGTTTTCAAG
>CAYXDA010000056.1:0-11406 GCA_964463615.1 uncultured Treponema sp. | reverse complement strand
CACGCATATTGCGGCTGGTTCAACTTTTCTGGAGCGGATCAGAACAAAAAGGTCAGCGTTCTTTCCGGCGGCGAAAAAAATCGTCTGAATCTTGGAATGATGCTTAAAGAAGCCGGAAACGTGCTTTTGTTCGACGAACCTACAAACGATTTGGACGTTCAGACAATCCGTGCTTTGGAAGAAGCTTTGGAAGATTTTGCAGGAAGCGCGCTTGTTGTAAGTCACGACCGCTGGTTCTTGGACAGAATTTGCACGCACATTTTGGCGTTTGAAAACAATTCTGAAGTGCGATTTTTTGAAGGTAACTGGAGCGAATACGCAGAATGGAAGAAAGTTCAATTCGGAGAAGATGCAAGTGTTCCAAAGAGGGTTCAGTACAGAAAACTTTCAAGATAGTAAAAAATTAGTCGTTCGCTCTCTTGAAAAATCGTCCTATGATATTTTTTGATTCAAGAACGTTTATAAAAGCGTTTGGATCGGCATCACGGATTGCTTTTTCAAGGGAGCCGCTTTCTTGCGCAGAAACAACTGTATATAAGAGTTTGTGTTCAATGTTTTTATAACAGCCTTTTCCTACAAAAACAGTTGCGTCATGGTTTGTTTTTTCGTGAATTATTTTGTAAATTTCGTCATCTTTATCTGTAATTATGAGCAATGTTGTTTTTGAGTATTTTTTATAAAGAACATTCAGTGCCTGAGTGGAAACGAACTGAAAAATTATAGAATAAAGTGCGGCGTTCCAACCAAATATTAACCCTGCGGTAAGCAAAACTACAACATTAAAAGCAAGAATGTAATTCCATGCGGATTTTCCGGTTTTTTCAGAAATAAAAATTGCAATAAAATCTGTTCCGCCGGAAGAACTTCCTGCAAAAAGACACAGACTGATGGCTGTTCCGTTTATAATTCCACCGAAAATAGAACAAAGAAGAACGTCTTCTGTTAAATTGAATCCCGGAAGAATATCTGTAAGCAAGCCGGATACAAAAATCATTAAAACTGAATAAAGCGTGAATTTTTTGCCTATGAACAAAAATCCGATGATGATTGGGATTATGTTCAGCACATATGTAAAAACTGAGTAAGGAATGTGCAAATTTGCGAATTTTAGGAAAACTTCCTGAAGAAGCAGTGAAAGTCCGGTAAGTCCGCCAGGAAATAAGTTTCCGGAATGAACAAATGTGTTGATATTAACAGCCATAAGTGCTGCGCCTACGAGTACAAGAAAAATCCGTCTAAAAGTGTTGAATAATGATTTTGATAGCATATTTGTATTATACATTTAAAATAATTCTAAAAAAGAATATTTGCGCTGATTTTGAAAAAAAACGTGTTCGGAAAAAAGGTAATTGAGAGTAGTCGAAATCATCATGTGTGACGGTAAGGACTTTTAAGCAGAAAGGCGGCTACGTTTGCTTACGGCGGCGTCCTGCCGCCTTATCCTCCCACGGTCGGCGCAAACTTCGCCACTCGGTTCAGGTGGTTTTGTAAAAAAAAAGGACTATCCTCTTTTTTTGGGGGAATAGTCCTAAAAAAGCCAACTCCCGGACTTGAACCGAGTACCTACGCGTTACGAGTGCGTTGCTCTACCAGGTGAGCTAAGTTGGCGGATTTTATTTGTTGTTTGCGTTTATGACTCTTTCATCCAAAGAACTGCGCAAATCTACAATGCGTTTCATATCTGCTATGTTAGCGACCGTAATGTAGTTATTATACACTTCTATCTTACGTTTTTCAATAAACTTGTTGATTTCTTCTTTAGTTATTTCTTGAGAAAGTCCTGCCCAGTGAGCAACATCTGCGATTGTTACATAAAATTTTCTTGAACGTTCGTTTGGATTTGCAGGCGGATTCATTTCGTCCAAAAGAACAAAAACATCTGCAATGCGCGCTTGAGGGTCTTTTATTACAAGAATTTTAAAGCGTCTTTTTTGATCGTAAATTCTTTTGCAGAATAATTTTAAAAGATTCAACGCCAAAGCCGGATTTCCTGTAACTAAAGTTTCAAAATTTTCCTTGCTGAATTCCAGACATTTTACCGAGGTTTTTGCCATGCAAGTTGCAGAACGGGCAGAATTATCCAAAATTGCCATTTCGCCGAAAAATTCACCTGCTTTTAGAATATCAAGATTTTTTGTTGTTCCGTTTGCATATTTTAAAAGTTGAACAGAACCGCGCTGAATTAAATAAAAAGTTTCTCCCGGCTCGAATTCGGAAATAATAATTTGACCAGGTGCATATTTTTTTGCAAATCGTTCAAATGCAGGTAATTCAAATTGTCTTAAAGCTTCGCCTTCTTCTTCCGGCGCAGAATATTGCGGCATTCTTGCCCTTTCTAAAAATCTTTTGCTTTCTTGAAAAAGTTTTTTTATGTATTCTGCAAAAGGTGAAGTCGGATATAATTTTAAATATTTTACACAAACATCATGACAGGAAATATATTGTTCATCTTCAAAAAAACTTTTTGCAACTTCAAACATGCCTTTTTGCGGTTTTTCCGGTTTTGAATCAAGAATTTGTTCTGTTCTTTTATGAATCTGACGCAATTGTTTTGAAAAAACCTGCATCATTTTCATAATTATTTGTTTATTTCCGCTGAAATTTGCTTCAAATTCCGGAACAGAAAGAGAAATGACTTGACTGTCCAAAACTGCACAGGCGGTTTCTTCTCTGCAAAATCTTCCTAAAGCAGATTTTACGCCAAAAAATTCACCGGGTTTTACTTGATTTGAAACACTGTTTTTGGTTTCATCATCAATGGATTCCAAGCGAATAAGACCTTTCTGAAGAATAAAAATTCTGTCATCTTTGTCGTTTTCAAAGTAAATTATTGAACCTTTTGAAAAATTCGCTAATTTTGGCATTCATTTCCCCAAGAAAGTTATTTTCTTAAATTGTACCACAATAACCAATTTTGTGCTATGCTGATTTTATGATTGATTTGCATACACATACAACTGCATCAGATGGACAATATTCTCCAAAAGAACTTGTTTATAAAGTTGCAGAAAAAAATATTTCTGTTCTTGCGATTACCGATCACGATACAATTGCTGGATTAAAAGAAGGTGCAGAAGCTTGTAAAGAAAAAGGAATAACTTTTGTTCCTGGAATTGAACTTAACATTCAACGGCCAAACTGCGAATTTCATCTTTTAGGATTGGGATTGAATTTGGATGGAATTTCTGCAAGCCTTACGGATGTTATAGATAAATTGATAAAAAGTCGGCATGAACGCAATGAATTTATAGTTTCTAAAATGAAAGCACAGGGAATTCAAACAACAGTAGAAGAAATTCAGTCTGAATTTCCGGGACAAGTTTTGGGACGTCCGCATTTTGCAAATTGGCTGGAAAAGAATCATTACGTAAAAAACCGGCAGGCTGCGTTTGATAAATTTCTTGCGCGCGGGCGACCTTGGTATGTGGAGCGCGTGGGTGCAGATTTGGACGAAGCAATAAATGCAATTTATGAATCTGGCGGTGTTCCTGTAATAGCACATCCGCTTTCGCTTTATCTTTCTTGGTCTAAAATTGAACCTGTTTTAGCGGATTTTCATGAGCGCGGTGTTATGGGAATGGAATGTTTTCATCCTGGCGCTCGCGTTACAGAATGTCTTAGATTACAGGAAATTGCACGGAAAATCGGCTGTTTTGTAACTGCCGGAAGCGATTTTCATGGCGAAAAAATTCGTTCAGACCGCAAACCTGGATGTACTTGCGGCGGCAAAAAAATTGAAGATAAATATTATTACGAAGAATTAAAGCCGTTTTTAGACAATCTGAACCAACATCCAGAGCTAGTGCTTGAATATACTTCGCGAAAATTGCAGAACGCTGAATAGATTGAAAAAAAAGTAAAAAAAACTGCTGAAAATTTCAGAATTTGCAAAAAAAAATCTATTAATTATATGTAGGGCTTTTCAAAGTTCAGATTTTGAACCCTTTTATAGAGGTTTTTATGCAGATTTATTCATTTTCTCCTTTTGGTTACGAAGGCGCTCTTGTAACAGTAGAAGTTGATTTGCGCCGCGGAATTCCGGCAATTGATTTGGTTGGGCTTGCAGACGGAGCCGTAAAAGAAGCTCGCGAACGAATGCAGGCGGCTATAAGGAATTCCGGATTTGATTTTCCACCGGAAAGAATTCTTATCAGTCTTTCTCCGGCAGATTTAAAAAAGGAAGGCGCCGGATTTGACCTTCCGATTGCACTTTCCGTTTTATGCGCAAAACAAAATGCTGAAAATTCAGAAAATTTAAAAAATGATTCGCCTATATTGATTATGGGAGAACTTGAACTTAGCGGCAGAATCCGTTCTGTCCGAGCTGTTCACGCCGCGGCTTCAACTGCTGCCAGCGCAGGAATTTTGCGCTGCATAGTTCCCTCTGCAAATGCGGATGAAGCGCGCGAGGTTTGCGGAATGAAAGTTTTTGGCGCGGATACTCTAGAGGAAGCTTTTGCCGCGCTTTCAAATCCGGAGGTTTTTACAGAAAGAAAACTTGGTGGCTCCAATAAGGATTTTGAAATTCCGGAAGGTTGCGAACTTGTTGGCGGTGTGCTATTTCAAAAAGTCGCACCAGAAATGGATTTTGGATATGTAAAAGGGCAGCGCAAATTAATCCGCGCTTTGCAGATTGCGGCAGCTGGCGGACATAATTTAATGGCGGTCGGTTCTCCTGGTTGCGGAAAAACTATGTGTCTGCAAAAATTTCCATCTCTTATGCCGCTGCTTACGATGGAAGAGTCGCAATCTGTTACGCGGATTTTATCTCTTGCCGGGCTTCTTTCGTCAAAACAACCGCTTGTAAGAATCCCTCCGTTCAGAATGCCGCATCAAACAGCAACAATTGAAGGAATTTGTGGCGGTGGCCCTTTGTGTCGTCCGGGCGAACTTTCGCTTGCACATAATGGCGTTCTTTTTTTAGACGAAGCCGCAGAGTTCAGAACGACGGTTTTGCAGATGCTCCGGGTTCCGATGGAATCTGGTAGGATTACAATTTCACGCGCCGGACGTTCAACTGTTTTTCCGGCGGCATTTCAACTTTTAATGGCGGCAAATCCTTGTCCATGCGGAAATTTTGGTTCAGAAACAAAATTGTGTTTATGCAGTGCGCGTGCAATCGAAATGTATTGGAAAAAATTTTCCGCCCCGCTTTTAGATAGGGTTGATTTGCGTGTTTCTGTTCACAATGAAACTGATTCTGAAGAAACAATGAAAGAAAGCGGATTTACAACTGAAAATTTGCGGCTTGCAATAGCAAAGGCGGTTTCTGTTCAAAGAAAGCGGCAATCTAAAAAAAATGCAAGGCTTCTTCCTGCTGAAATTGCAGAATTTTGCAAAATGGAAGAAAGTGTCCGGTCATTTTTGGATAAAAATGCGGAAAAAATAGGATTTTCGCCACGCGCTGTTGCAAGCTGCTTAAAAATTGCAAGGACGATTGCTGATATGGAAGGTTTGGAACAAATTCAAGAATCGCATATTCGGGAAGCGGTGGAATTCCGCAGGCCGTTCAGTAATTTTATGATGGCAGAATAAATTTTGTAGGGAAAAGTCTTTCCCTACGCACGCACTTTGTTGCGTGCTACCCATTCTGCGGGGTAAAAAGGATAAGTGCAACAGACCCCGCAACGCCCCATGAAAATTAGGAGTTTATCAATTTTTTCTTTTGTAAGGATTTTCATTTTTGGTTTGCTACATAAAAAAGTTTTTCAGTAAAAGTTCAAGTTTCTTATGCATGTGAACTTTTCATTTATTTAAAATAAAAAAACTTCTTGCTTTCACAAGAAGTTTTTACCGGAGAAGAGACTTGAACTCTTACGCCATTGCTGACAAAAGATTTTGAGTCTTTCGTGTCTACCATTCCACCACTCCGGCGAATGTGTTTATATTATCAGAACTTTTACTCTTTTTCAAGTGGGCTTGCTCTGATATAATCTTTTTTCTAGGAAATTTTATGGATAACATTACAAAATGCGCTGAAGAAATCTTAAAAAAAGTTTTTGGTTACGATTCATTCCGTCCGCTTCAACTTGAAATTATACAAAATTTGCTTGCAGGAAAAGATATTCTTGCAATAATGCCAACCGGCGGAGGAAAGTCGCTTTGTTATCAAATTCCTGCTCTTATTTTTAAGGGAATTACAATTGTTGTTTCTCCGCTGATTTCCCTTATGCAAGATCAAGTTACATCATTAAAAGAAAATGGTGTTCCTGCAGTTTACTTGAACAGTTCTTTGGAATGGGAAGATTATACAGAAAATATCCGCCAGTTAAAAAATGGCGAAATAAAACTCGCTTATGTTTCGCCGGAAGGTCTTGCTACAGAGCGAATGTTAAGCATTTTCCACGAATGTTCCGTTCCGATAAATTGCATCACAATTGACGAAGCTCATTGCGTAAGTGAATGGGGGCATGATTTTCGGCCGGATTATCTTTCGATTGCAAATGTCAGAAATCATTTTCCCAATGCGGTTTGTCTTGCTCTTACAGCTACTGCAACAGATTTTGTTCAGCAGGATATTGTAAAAAATCTTCATCTTGATAATCCTGTAATTTTTAAAGCAAGTTTTAATCGCAAAAATATTTTTCTTGAAGTAAAACCTAAGAAAAACGCATTGTTGCAAGTTACTGATTTTTTGGAAAAACATAAGGATGAAAGCGGAATTATTTATTGTTTTTCAAGAAAATCTGTAGATGAATTAACGGAAAAACTTCAGAAGCAGGGATATTCTGTTTTAAGTTATCATGCCGGACTTTCAGATAAAGAACGTTCGGAAAATCAAAATTTGTTTATAAAAGACAAAGTTAGAATTATGGTTGCTACGGTTGCGTTCGGAATGGGAATAAACAAACCTAATGTTCGCTTTGTAATTCATTATGATATGCCGAAATCTCTTGAAGAATATTATCAGGAGATTGGAAGAGCGGGGCGGGATGGGCTTCCTTCAAATGCATTGCTTTTATTCAGTGCCGGTGATATTCACAAAATCCGCTTCTTTTTTGATGAATCTGCAGATCCTGAAAAATCGGAAAACCTTCTTCAAGGAATGGTGAATTACGCAAAAACAAGGCAATGCCGCAGAAAAGTACTTCTTTCGTACTTTGGCGAAAAATTAAGTGATTTTTCGCTTTCTCCTGAAGAATGTTGCGATGTTTGCGCCGCGGGAAAGCCACGTCTTTCTGATGTAACAATTCCGGCTCAAAAACTTATGAGTTGTATTCTCAGGTTAAAACAGCGTTATGGCATTTCTTATGTAGTTGATGTTCTTCTTGGTTCAAAACAGAAAAGAATAATGGAAAATCACCATAATGAGCTTTCTACTTGGGGAATCGGAAAAGAACTTGAAAAGGAAGATTGGTTTGAACTTTCAGATTTGCTTATTGAATGTGGGTATATTTTAAAAGTTGGTGAATATAATGTTCTTGCGGTTTCAAAAATGGGAGCGCTGGCGTTAAGCAACAGAACAAAAATAGAACTTCCAGTTCAATTCAGAATAAAAAAATTGATAAACGCTCCTCACCCAAAGCCTGCATTTGTTCTTCATAAGAAAAATGCATTTTTTAATAATCTTTCTGAATCGGATGCGGCGCTTTACAATACAATAAAAGCTTGGCGAAATAAAACTGCGGAAAAAGAAAATGTTGCACCTTATATGATTTTTGGTGATAAAACAATTGAAGAGTTAGTTGAAAAAAAGCCTGAAAATGAAAGCGAACTTCTTAATGTTTTTGGAATTGGAACCGTAAAAGCTGAAAAAATTGGAAGCCAACTACTTAGGATAATAAACGAAAATTAAAAAAGGCCGCTCAAAAGAGTGGCCCGAATATATGTAAACGGACTGCGGCTTTGCCAAGACCAGCCCGAAAAAAAAGGATTGCTGTAAAAGCAATCCTTTTAAGGTGTGGATTGGAGTTGAACCAACCAATGACGGTTTTGCAGACCGATCCCTTACCGCTTGGGTACCACACCGAGTGTTTCTGTAGTATAACAGAAGAATTAAATCTTGTCTAGCGTTTTAGGCTTGGATTTAACTGTAAAAGTCCATCTTGTATGGATTTTTTTTCTTCTTCTGATGAAAAAATGTAATTTAAAGTTCCTTTTTTGTCAGTTGTAATTGTTAAAACGCACGGGTTAAGTTTTTTTTGTTCTTCTTTTGAGTATGAAAGTGTAGGAAGTGCAAATATTTCTGATAATGGCAAGAAATTTCCGTTAAAAATAATTCCGTTTTTATAAAGTCCGGGAACTTTGCTCAAAATTGCTTCTTCGGAGCCCATTGCGGCACCTAAAATAGCAACAAGACAAATAATTAAGTCAATTGCAGTTCCAAGTTCTCTGAAGAAAAGCAAAAAAATAAGCAGTGCCGCAAATATCAGAATTAAAACTTGCATAAAAATCGGCTTTTTTTGAGCGGGAACAATAATATTTCCCGCTTTTTTTAAAATATATTTCAATCGGAGCGGGGCTGTTGCTAATATCAATAAATAAACAATGGCGGTTGCAGCAATAAGAATAAATCTCTGTGTGTTCAAATTTATTTTCCTTTATCGTCGATGTAAAATTTTTTTGAACCGACTTATTTATTCTAACGCCTGGAAAGCCAAATCGTCAAAGCGTTTTTTGCAGAAATAAAGGCTAACGGCAAATCTTCTATGTCTTTTAGTGAATTAATTTTTTTTGCAACAAAACCTGTAACTTCACTTTTCTGTCCGTGAAGTTTTTTTATTAAATCTTCTATTGTTCCAATGTTTTCCGGAATTGACGCTTCAAAAAACAGGTCGCAAGTTTTGTATGCAATGTTTTTATACTCGTAATCATTTGGAAAGCTGCAAAGGTATTTTATTTTTTCAGGCTGAACACCGGTTTCTTCAAAGCATTCTCTAAGAACTGCGTGTTCTGCTGTTTCATTTCTGTCTGTAAATCCACCCGGAAGTGCAAGAAAACCTTTTCGAGGTTCTTTTGCTCGAACTTCAAACAAAACGTTTCCTTCTTTATCAGCAATAATTGTTCCGACGGCGCTTGCAACATTATTGTATAAATCAAAGCCACAATCCGGGCAAAGCCATTTTTTGTTGTCGACGTAACGGATATTCTTTTTTCCGCAGTTCGGGCAAAAATTAAATTTGTTTTCTATCATTTAAAACCTCTTGCTGTCAGGGCTTCGGCAAGCGCTTCTGCTCTTTTCAGTGCTTGAATAATCAATGGAACAATCAGCGGAATTATAGCTTTTAATTTTCCGAAAAATCCTTTTGCTTTGCCAAGTCCGCCGCGAACAAGTTGTGTTTTTACGATGCAGGCAGCTTCGTCCAAAAGCAACGGGATAAAGCGGAATATTATTTCAACTGTTACAAGAATATATTTTACTGGAATATGCAGAAGTTTTAGCGGTAGAAGCATGTCGGAAAATCCCTTTATAAGTTGGCTTTCGTCTATTGAATGTACAAATCCGCTGATTATGCAAAGTGCGCTTTCTGTTCTTATTAAAATGTTAAGACAATTCAGCAGTTTTGATGGAGTTATGGTAAAAAATCTGTAGTTAACGTAACGAATTTCATTTGCTTGGGGAGAAACAAAAATCATTTGGAATGCGCAGAAGAATAAAAGCAGCGGAATTATTTTAAGCATTGAGCAAAAAAGGCGTTTTGCCGGGCATTTTGCGCATAAAGCATAGGTTAATCCTGCGCACATAAAAATTGCGCCAAGATAAATCGGCCGTATAACAAGAGATGTGCAAAAGAGCGAAAGAAATAGAATGTATTTTAAAACAGCCGGAAGTTTTCCTATAATTCCTTTTTTATTTTCATCTTCAGAAAAACTGAATTTTTGAATCCGTTCCAGCACAGATAATGCGCTAATTTGTTCAAGTTTATTTAGATTTTTCGGAATATCATTTTTGCTCTCAATAATCTTTTCAACAGCAGAAAGGTTTATCACTCTGTCTGCGAAATCCGCTTCATCGCGCTGATGTGTGCTGAACATAACAGTTTTCCCTTGTAAAGAAAGGTTTTTCATCAGCATTAAAACTTTTTCCCGCGATTCACCGTCTAAAGCCGCGGTCGGTTCGTCAAACAAAAGAATATCTGCATCAAGAGCGACTATACCGGCGACAGCAAGTCGTTTTTTTTCTCCGCCGGAAAGACAGAAAGTCTGTCGGTTGGCAAATTTTTCAAAATCCAGGTTGCATAAATTCATAGAATTTTTTACACGCTCTTTAAGATTTTTTCCGTGCAAACCTTTGTTTTTAGGTCCAAACGCAACGTCATCTGCTGCAAAATTTTCGAAAAGGGCGGAATCGCTGTTCTGTTGCGCAAGAACCGGACGTTCTGTGCAAAAAATTTCTCCTGAGTTTGTTTTTAAAAGACCGGAAAGTATTTCCAATAAAGTTGATTTTCCGCATCCGGATGGTCCGACTAATGCGGTAAGAGAACCTTTGTATAAATCAAAAGAAATTTTTTTAAGAACATGATTTTTTTTATTATAAGAAAAATCTATATTCCGGGCGCAAAGACTAATTTCTTTTCCTTCTGAATTCCATTTTTTTTCCGGTTTTATAAGTTTTTTTCCGGTAAGAGTTTCAACAAGATTTTTATTTTCAGAAAATTCTTTTGAAGTTCCCTGCCATTTTATTTTTCCGTTTTCCATAAAAATTACATCACGCGCGCGCAGAACAGATTCAAAATCGTGACTGATATGCAGAACTGTAACGCCTTTGTTGTTTATGGAATCGATAAAATTGTACATTTCTTCGCGGGAATTTGGATCAAGCATAGAAAGCGCTTCGTCTAAAATCAAAATATCCGGATCCATTGCTAAAATGCCGCTTAAAGCAACTTTTTGTGTTTGTCCCAAAGAAAGATTCATTGTTTTGTGATTGGCAAAACTAATCATTCCGGTTGCGCTAAGACTTTCTATTGTGTTAAGTTCGACTTCCGCTTTGGAAAATCCAAGGTTCTGCGGACCAAATTCTGTGTCCTGAAAAACAATTCCGCAGATAATCTGGTCTTTCGGTGACTGAAAAATTATTCCTGCCCGCAAGTTTTCTTCAATTTGAACAGTTCCTTTTTTCTGAGCAAGAAGCCCTGCAATGATTTTTGCTACGGTGCTTTTTCCGCTGCCATTTTTTCCGGCAAGAACTGTATATGAACCATTTTTTAATTCAAAACTTACATTGGTGACAGCATCTGATTTTGCGCCTTCATAGGAGAAATACAAATTGCTTACTTTGACTGCGGGCATAGGGTTATTTTACTGAACGAAAGCATAAGAATTCAAGTAAGAATAAATAAATACTTTGAATTTTAATTTTCTGGTGTGGAAAAAATGTGGATAACTTTTAGTCAATAGCTTTTTTACTTTTTTTTATTAATTTTGTACGTTTGAATTTGGTTGTTAATTACAATTCTTTATAAT
>CAYXDA010000055.1:0-11644 GCA_964463615.1 uncultured Treponema sp. | reverse complement strand
GTTTATAAGATTGACAGCGGAAAAATATTTTTTGAAGGTCAGGATTTAACGGAAGAATCAACGGATAAGCGCGCAAAAGCGGGAATGTTTCTTTCGTTCCAAAATCCGCTTGAAGTTCCTGGGATTTCTTTGGAATCATTTATAAGGGCTGCAATTCAGCAGAAAACTGGAGAGCGCGTAAAACTTTTTCAGTTCCAAAAAGAGCTTCAGAAAAATATGCAGCTTCTGAATATGGATGAAAGTTATGCAAAGCGTGATTTGAATGTCGGTTTTTCCGGTGGAGAGCGTAAAAAGAGCGAAATTTTGCAGCTTCTTATGTTAAAACCACGGCTTGCAATTCTTGATGAAACTGATTCCGGCTTGGATGTTGATGCTGTGCGCACAGTTTCTAAAGGTGTGGAAGAATATCAGAAAAATCAGAACGGCGGGCTTTTAATAATAACTCATTCAACGCGCATTTTAGAAAGTCTTCATGTTGATTATACGCATGTTCTTGTAAAAGGTCATATTGTAAAAACTGGAGACGGTTCTTTGGTTCAGGAAATAAACGAAAAAGGTTTTGACTCGTTTATAAATGCATAAGTAAAAAGATGATTTCATAGGTGGTTGAGCTTGTTGAAACCACGTTTTTGTGAATTTAATGACCTTGCATTGATTATGGAAAAAATATGGCAGAGGAAAAAACAGAAATAAGAGATATAAATCAAGATTTTTACAATTTCCGCTATGAAGAGTCTGAAAAAGAATTTTACAGACTGGAATCCGGTTTGAATCCTGAAATTGTAAAAAAACTTAGCGAAGAAAAGGGCGATCCTGACTGGATGCGCGATTTTCGCTTGAAATCGCTTGAGCAATACAACAAGATGAGTGTTTCTACAAACTGGATGCCGGATATTGACGGACTTAATATGGAAAACATTTCAACTTATGTTCGTCCGAAAACAAAAATGGCAGGAAAGTGGGAAGACGTTCCAAGCGACATAAAAGATACTTTTGAAAAGTTGGGAATTCCGGAGGCGGAGCGTAAAAGTCTTGCCGGCGTCGGCGCGCAGTATGATTCTGAACTTGTATATCACAATATTCAATCGGAAGTTGCAAAACAGGGCGTTGTTTACCTTGATTTTGAAAGTGCTCTGAAAAGTCCGGAATGGGGCCCGATGGTAAAAGAATATTTTATGACTTTGATTACACCGCGCGATCATAAATTCGCGGCCTTGCACGGTGCAGTTTGGTCGGGCGGCTCTTTTGTTTATGTTCCTAAAGGCGTAAAACTTTCTTTTCCTCTTCAGTCGTATTTCAGATTGAATGCAAAAGGTGCCGGTCAGTTTGAGCATACTCTTATAATTGTTGACGAAGGCGCTGATTTGCACTTTATAGAAGGATGTTCGGCTCCGAAATACAATGTTGCGAATCTTCACGCAGGAGCAGTTGAACTTTTTGTAAAGAAAGGTGCGCATTTACGTTATTCAACAATCGAAAACTGGTCAAAAAATATGTACAACTTGAACACAAAGCGTGCAAAAGTAGAAGAGAATGCAAGTATCGAATGGATTTCCGGTTCATTCGGAAGCCATGTAGGTTGTCTTTATCCGGAAAGCGATTTGGTCGGACGCAATGCGCGTGCAGAATTTACTGGTGTTACTTTTGCAGGAAAGGGCCAGGAGCTTGATACTGGTGCAAAAATGGTTCATCTTGCTCCGAATACAACAAGTGTGATTACAACAAAGTCAATTTCTAAGGGCGGTGGTGCTTCCATTTACCGTTCGGCAGTTTACATTGCAAAAAATGCGGAAGGCTCAAAAGCGAGCGTTTCCTGCCAGTCTCTTATGCTTGACAGTGAAAGCCGCAGCGATACAATTCCCGCAAATGTTGTTCTTACAGACAAAGCGGATGTTGGTCACGAAGCAAAAATCGGGCGTATCAGTAATGAAGCGGTTTTCTATCTTATGAGCCGCGGAATCTGCGAAGAAGAGGCGCGGAGCATGATTGTAAGCGGATTTGCAAATCCGGTTTCAAAGGAACTTCCGCTTGAATATGCAGTTGAGATGAATAATTTAATTAGACTTGAAATGAAGGGGACAATGTGATGGGCGAAATATTAAAAATTAATAATCTTCCTTCTCCGTCCTGGAGCTGGTTAAAAATAAACGATGCGGAACTTGAATTTGATGTTCAATTAAAAAGCGTTCTTCCTGAAATAAAAAATGAATGTGAAGTGGAAATCGTAAAAGATATTCCTGAGATTCCGGAACTTTTAAGCGGAACAGGAAAAGCTTCCGATTCAATTTTTGAAGATTCAGTTCCGCTTGGAATTGTAATTCCTGCAAATAAAAAAATCGAAAAACCTGTTGTTTTGAATTACGATTTTGAGAATGGTGAAGATGTTCTTTCAAATCAAATTGTTGTTGCGGAAGAAAATTCTGAAAGTACATTGATTTTTGTAAGCCGCTCCGATGAAAATTCCGGCGGATTTCAGGCTTTAAGAACTAAAGTCTTTGCAAAAAGCGGCGCTAAAATAAAAGTTGTAAAAGTTCAGCTTTTAGGAAAAAACTTCATTCAAATTGATGATACCGCTTCTTATGTTGCGGAAAATGCGTCTTTTGAACTTATTCATGTTGAACTTGGCGGTGAAAAAGTTTATATTGGCGCCGGCTGTAATCTTAAAGAGTACAACGGTTCATTTAAATCAAATCTTGGCTATTATTTGAAAGATGAACAGTTTTTGGATTTGAACTTTATTGTAAATCACATCGGAAAAAAGACTTTGTGCAGAATGAGTGTTTCCGGTTCATTAAAAGACAAGGCGAAGAAAACTTACCGCGGCACAATTGACTTTAAGAAAGGTTCTTGCGGTTCTGACGGTGATGAGCAGGAAGAAACTCTTTTGCTTAGCCCGGATGTTGTGAATAATTCAATGCCGGTTATTCTTTGTACGGAAGAAGATATTTCCGGTGAACACGGAGCAACAATCGGACGTCTTAGCGATGAAATGCTTTTTTACATGCAGTCGCGCGGAATAAGCAAAACGGAATCAGAAAATATCATTGCAAAAGCAAAGATTCAGTCTGTTGTTTCTGCAATTGATGATGAAAAAACTGTTGAAAAGATCAATTCGAGAATGAATCTGATTTTTGGCGAAGATTAAAGTTTGTCACTCTGAGCTTCTTTCAGAGTCCATATTAAAAGTTATAATAGATGCTGAATAAAGTTCAGCATGACAGTAAAGACAAGAAGGTTTTTATGGCGAACATTTATAAAAAAGATTTTCCGGTTTTTAATGCAGATGAAAATAAAAATCTTATATATTTTGACAATGCGGCTACAACTCAAAGACCAAAGTGCGTGATTGACGCAATCAGGGAATTTTACGGCCGCGACAATGCAAATCCGCTTAGGGGACTTTACGATTTAAGCGAACGCGCTACAGAGGCTTATGAAAATTCCAGAAATGTTGTTGCCGATTTTATTGGCGCAAAACCTTGCGAAATTATTTTTACGCGCAATGCCTCTGAAAGTTTGAATCTGGTTGCTTATACTTATGGAATGCAGAATGTTCAGCAAGGAGATGAAATTGTAGTTTCTGTTGCTGAACATCATTCAAACCTTTTGCCTTGGCAAATGGTTTGCAAGGCAAAAGGAGCAAAACTTGTTTATTTGGAAATTGATAAGGTAACGGGAGAAATTCCTGAGAGCGAATTTTCAAAGATAAACGAAAGAACAAAAATTGTTGCGGTTGCGCAGGTTTCTAATGTTTTGGGAATTACAAATCCTGTAAAAAAAATTGCTGCCCTTGCGCATAAGGTCGGTGCTGTTTGTGTGGTGGACGGAGCGCAGTCTGTTCCGCATATGAAAGTTGATATAAAAGATTTGGATGCAGATTTTTTTGTATTTAGCGGGCATAAACTTTGCGGACCGATGGGAATTGGCGTTCTTTACGGAAAAAAAGAACTTTTGGAAGAAATGCCTCCTTTTTTGCGCGGTGGTGAAATGATTGAGTACGTTACCCGCGAAGATGCTACTTGGGCAGAGCTTCCGCATAAATTTGAGGCGGGAACTGTAAACGCAAGCGGAGCGGTGGGACTTGCTTCTGCAATAAAATATATTCAATCTGTAGGTTTTGAAAAAATAGAACAGAATGATAACCGTTTGGCTGCACTTCTTATGGAAAGAATGAAGCAGAATCCTTACATTCATATTATCGGAAATCTTAATCCTGAAAAACATTGCGGAATTGTAACGTTTACAATTGATGGTGTTCATCCGCATGACATTGCGACTTTACTGGATACGGAAAAAATTGCAATTCGTGCAGGACATCATTGCGCACAGCCGTTAGGCGCTTATTTGGGAGTTCCTGCAACAGCGCGCGCAAGCATGTATTTTTACAATGATGAAGATGATGTTGAACGTTTTTATTCAGTTTTGAAGAATATTCGAAAAATGAGCGGTTACAAAGATTAGCTTTTGACATAATAAGGTGTAATTGTTAAATTATAGGAAAGAGAGTATTTGTTGAGAAAAAATACAATATTTCTGATGAATATCTTGCTTTGCAGGTAAAAATGCAGGACTCCTACAACAAATTTTTTGCAGAAAATCAGCTGTAACTGCAGAATAGCCCGCTGAGCAAAATAATTAAAAAAAACTTTAAATTTTTTTTTAATTTTAAGGAATCTTTTTATGGACACAAAAGAACTTTACCAGGAAATTCTTAATGAACACAATATCAATCCTTCTCATAAAGAGGAAATGCCCGATGCAAGCATCAGTTTGAACGGTGTAAATCCAAGTTGTGGCGACAATATTACTCTTAACTTGAAAGTTAAAGACGGAATTATTGTTGACGGTTCTTTTACGGGGAGCGGTTGTGCCATAAGTCAGGCAAGTTGCGATATGATGCTTGATTTGGTTATTGGCAAAAGTGTTGAAGAAGCTGGAAAACTTGATGACATTTTTATGAAGATGATTCGTGGAGAAAGTTCGGAACAAGATATTGAACAGCTGGACGAAGCGGCTGCTTTACAGGATATTTCAAAAATGCCGGCCCGTGTAAAATGCGCGGTTCTTGGCTGGCGCACAATGCGTGAAATGTTTGAAAAGAATCAAAGTTGCGCTGCATGTGCAAATCCGGTTTGCCATTAATCATTTAAGGAGTGTGAATAAAATGAAAAAATTGCTGTCTTTTGGGGCTTTTGCTGTTTTTTGCGCAAGCATAGCAACAGCCCAGATTATGAGCAAGCCTGGTGTGGAAAATACTTTTTACACAGGATTTGGGTCTCCGCTCATAGGCGATCCGGTTTATTATGGCGTTTTGGATGCAATTCAGGCGCGTGTTGATGTAGGCAACTTCACTCTTGAAGGAATGTTGAACTGGGGCTTGATGGCTCATGTTGATGAAGACGGCGACCTTGACAACTTTACATTTGCAAAAACATCAAATAATCCTCTTGGTTATCATTATGGTTATGCAGAGGGGGATTTAGTTGAAGATATAACCGGATTGAGAACTTATTACAACGGTTACGTTCATGGTCAATCAACAACTGATGATTATTATGTGAACTTTTTGTGGCATCCGATTGAAGGGCTTGATGTAGGTCTTGGAACAAAATTGAACTGGCAGGTTGGACCGGCTCCGCGTTTTGGTTCTTGGCTTTGGGAATCTGGTGCGCATGTGCGACAGGGCGGTTTTTCTACACATTATGACGACAGACACGGTTCTGTTGGAGATTATCAGTTTACTCCGGACGCTCCTGGTTCTGCTGATGTTGTAGGTTTTGTTCCGTATGCAAATAAATATGCAAAAACTGCAATCGGTGCACGCTATCTTCATGAAGGTGATTTTACATTCCAGATTGGTGCTGCAATTCCTAATGGAACGAACACAGACAATTTCCGTTCTAATATTGGTATTCAGATTCAGTTTGAAAAATTTATTGTTGCAGCGGCTTATGAAGGTCTTTTCCAGAAAGACGGAAACTTTTATGCCGGAGCGGAATTTGGTGTAAAACAGTTCTTCTTTGATGTTTACTTTGCATGGGATTCTATTGATACTGACGATGGTGATAACGATCCGGAAGATATGGCATTCAGTACTGGTGCGGCTATGACAATCAATTTTGAAAACAACGGAATTACTCTTATTCCGGAAGGTTCTATAAACTGGTTTGAAAACAGCGATTACACACCGGCTTGGTATGCCGGAATTACATTTAAAGTTGACTTTAATGAAACTTTTGCATTTGATGTTTATTCTTCATTTGCAATGGGTTCAGAAAACAAGAAATGGGATGATTATGATGCAACTAAGGATTATACGGGTGGAAATATATTTACAATCAGACCGCAGCTTACTGTTGCTGTAACGGATCACAACACTCTTGGTGCATATCTGAATACAGAACATCGTGAAGCGTTTGACGGAAAAAGCCGATGGTGCTGGTCTACAGGCGCTTATTGGACATATAAGTTAAATACTTCAAAAGCAGGTTCCAGAAGATAGTTGTAAAGTAATTCCGAAACAAAGTCGGAATTACTTTGCGTTATGCTTTTATAAATTCGACGGCTTGGGTAGGAATATCCAAGCTGTTTACTTTAACAATGATTTTTTCGTTAAGTTCCGTGTTTTGAACTCCTTTTAGTGTTGCCTGCATAGCAAGGCTTGGAATCATAAAAAGAGGATCATCGAATTTTTTGTCTACACAAACAGCTTCGCCCTGCCATTCCGGATTTTGCAATAAATAAATAAGTTTCCAATGTGTTTCGCTAAGCCGGCTTGCTTTTCTGGCTGCAACGCTAGCCGCATCTCCTTGGCTTATACGTTCCAGCATAGAATCTTTGTCTATTAGTTTTCTTTTGTCCAGAAAAGCGCGCAACTGCTGGTGTGCAACCAAATCGCTGTAGCGGCGCAACGGGCTTGTAACCTGGCTGTAAATTGCAATTCCTAATCCGGAATGCATTGCAGGTGTAATTCCCACGCTACGTTTTCGCATACATTTTAAAAGTTGGAACTGACCGGCAAGTCCGGGTAGAATATTTTCCGGAACAGCAGGTGCATCTTGGCTTACATACGGGAACGGAATGTTGTTTCTGAAAGCATAATTTGCAGCGCCTTCGCCGGCTAAAAGCATCATTTCGCGGACCATTTCGTCTGCTTTGTAACGCAGGAGCGGCGAAATGGAAACTTTTTTTGTTTCTGCATCTACGTTTATGTGGATTTCCGGCAAATCAATGTTTGTGGCGCCGGATTTTTTTCGCCGAGCAATATTTTTTTCTGCAATTTCAAAAAGAGGTTTTAACTCCGGGCTGTCTTTCAGTTCTGTTGCTTTTTCATAAGTAAGCCGCTTTACATTTATTTTTGTTTTAAAAACCTGACATTCATTTATGGAAGAATCATCGTTCAATAAAAGCCTGAAGGACAATGCGTTGCTCTTTTCCTGAAGTCCCAGCGCATAATCTGCAAGGCTTTCTTCGGCCAGCATTCTTACAGCACCTTCCGGAAGGTAAAGTGTTGTTCCTTTGTTTCGCGCAACTTTATCTATTGAGCTGTCCGGAATGACAAAACAAGCAGGATCTGCAATATGCACCCAAAGATATTTTCCGTCATAGCAGACGGCATCATCCGGATCGGAAGACCATTCGTTGTCTATTGCGAAAGCTGTTTGTTCAAGTTCCAGCCGCTCTTCTTCCGGTGGCGTTCCCAAGCCTTCTTTTGCGCTTACCATGGAAAGCCCGAATCGGGTAGGGTAAGGATTTTTTGTTATGTCCCAAATTCCTGTGTCGATTAAAAGCTGGTGCGCTTTTTCCGGTGATTGTGTAACGCCTGCTTCCACCATAACTTTTGATTTTTCTGCTTTTCCAAGAGCAACATTTTCTACTTCGTTCATAAATTTTGCGTCTTCCGGAAGATTTAAGCAGCGTTTTTTCAGGCGTTCAATAAATGCGGCATGAATTTCCTGTTCATGTTCTTTTTCGTAATTTTTTTGATTGATTGCGTCAATCTGCTCTTTTGTGCGCGGAATAAAAGCGATTTTTCCATTTTTTAAGGACTCTTCGCTTGGTGCGAATTCTAAAGAATTGCAAAGTGCAGTGAATATGAAATAACTTTCGTCCGGAATAAATGTTCCGCGTAAAATTTCTGCAAGTTCGGAAAAGGAAATCTCGCTTTTTGCTGTTTCTTCGTCGCTTAAAAGAAGTTCGTATGATTCTTGTATCTGCGTTTTGATTTTTTCGTCGGAAAATCCAAGCAGTTTTTCAATAGAAGAGCAAGGTTCGGAATGCAGGGCGATTATGTCTTTTTCGCGGACTTTTTGAGTTGCAAACTGAGCTTTTTTTCCGCTTGGAGTTGCCGGTGCAACTTGAAATTTTATAATGATTTTATCGCCTTCGAAATCTTGGACAATTGCGCAATTCTTTTTATATAAAACAGGAGAATCTTTTTTGAACATAAATTAAATATAATGTAAATCAGCGGAAATATAAAGCAAAAACCGTTTGTTTTGAGCGGACTTGCCCGCCTGCGCCGCTGAATGCGTAAGGGATTGTAGCACCTGCGAAGCAGTTCTGAAACGGCGGTTGCAAAATCTTGATATCGGTGAGCGTGTTCTGTTTTTTTTGTAATAAAATGCCGTTTCAGAATGAAGCCGAAAGGCGTAAGTGCGAAAAGCCCGGCCCGAGGTTGAGCTTTGCGAAACCGAGCGGATACGCCCGGAATAAAATCTGTATGTAAATCTGGCGTTAAATCTAAATGACAATATGTGCTGGTTTTGATATAATTAAAGAATGAATTCTGTTGAAGTGAAATGTTTGGTGAAAACTGGAGCTGCTGTTCCGGTTTATAAGACTTTAGGTGCGGCTGGCGCGGATGTTTGCGCTTGTATTGAAGAAACTGTTGTCATTCCGCCGGGAAAAAGAACTGCTGTACCGACCGGGCTTTTTTTTGAAATTCCTGAAGGTTATGAAATTCAGGTTCGTCCGCGTTCCGGGCTTGCAATAAAAAATGGAATTATTGTTCTGAACACTCCGGGGACTATTGACAGTGATTACCGTGGTGAACTTATGGTTATTCTTGCGAATTTTGGTGATTCTGATTTTGTTGTGAATAACGGCGACCGTATTGCGCAGTTGATTGTTGCTCCTGTTACTCAGGGAATTTTTGTAAAAGCTGAAAAGCTTTCTGAAACTGAACGCGGTGCAAACGGATTTGGTTCTACGGGAGTTTAATTTTTGTTTTTAGAAAGAATCAAGGCGTTCTTTTCTGTTTTTTTTGAAAAATGCGTGCGCCTTATGGATTTTTTTGAATCCAAAAGAAAATATTTTTTTCGCAAGTTAAAAGTTTTGTGGCACAAATTCTATCGCAGCAAACTTAAAGAGCGGTTTGGTTTTTTGCGCTCGAAAATTGAATTTTTTGAGAAAAAAGTGCTTCATAAGGGCGAACTTGGAAATTTTGTACTTGTCCGTTATCTTGTAAAAGAGCTTTTGCTTTATTTCAGCGTTGCGTTTTTGTTCTTCTTTATGATTTTCTTTGTGAATCAGATTCTTCTGCTGATTGAGGAAATTCTGAAAAAGCATGTTCCGTTTGCGGATACAATGCGCCTTATGACTTATTCGCTTCCGGTTGTTATTTCGCAGTCGGCGCCTTTTGCTACTCTTGTTGGTTTTTTAATGTGTCTTGGCCGCCTTATGAGCGACAATGAAGTTCTTATTTTTCGCGCTTCCGGTCTAGGTTATAGGATAATTGCAATTCCGGTTCTTATTTTGGGGATTTTAATTTCTGTGGTTTCGTTTTTTGTTAATGATTATCTTTTGCCGATTGGAAATATTAATTATTATAAACTGCGGCGCGAAATTATTGCTTCTAATCCTGGCGTTGAAATGGAGCCGAATTCGATAAAATTTTTGAACAAATCCATTATTATAATCGGTGATGTGGTGGATTCTAAAATTTCTGATCTTGTTTTTTTTGATGAACAGTCCGGCGACCAGCAAAGAATTATTGTTGCGGGGGATTCTGAAATGCTTTCCGCGAAAAAAGAAGGTGTTTTGCTGCAATTGAATATGAATGATTCTGTTGTAGTTTCTTTGGGAACCAAGCAGCGTATGGATTTTGATGTTTTGAGCGCCGCTTCTTCAACGTTGAATATTCTTGATTCTCAGGTTTTGGACACAAGAACGCGTGTTTTGCCACGTGAAATGACTTCCTATGATTTGGGGCGGCAAATACGGCGTTTTAAGGCTATGCCGAATCCGAGCAAATATCAGTTGAATCAATACAGAATGGAATTCCACAAAAAGTTTTCAAATCCGTTCGGGTCTGTTTTTTTTGCAATTCTTGCGCTTCCTCTGGCTTTTATTTTTGGAAAGCATAACGGACAGACAATTTGTTTGATTTTTGGTCTTGTTATAAGCGTACTTTATTGGGCAATGATGATTTTGGGGCAGATGTTTGCGCTGCGTATTGGTATTGATGCTATGATTGCAATGTGGCTGCCGGATGTTCTTGTAGGAACTGTCGGCGTTTTGCTGTATATTGTGTTAAAGAGAAAATAATGAAACTTCACCGCTATCTTTTCAGACGTTTTATTCCGATTTTTTTAGGTTCTCTTGGTTTTTTCGCATTGGTTCTGGTTCTTGTTGATCTTCTGATGAATCTTACAAGCTATATGCAGAATGAAGCAACCGCAAAGCAGGTTTTAACTGTTATGCTTTTGTATGTTCCGAAAACCGTTTGGTATGCAATGCCGCTGGGAATTCTTTTTGCTGTCGCATATACTTTAAGCGACCTTTATGCCAGCAACGAACTTACTGCGATTTTTTCTTCCGGAATTTCGCTGATTCAATTTGTTTATCCGCTGTTAATTTTTTCTATGATAATGACAGTTACGCTTTTTCTTTTTGAAAACTTTCTTGTTGTTCCTACTTCTACAAAAAAGACTGCTCTGCAAAATGAACTGTTGCATAAGGAAGAGTCGCTGAACAAAAACAATATTGTTGTAATTTCTGATAATGGTTTTATAATTTATAAGGCTAAATTTTATGATGCAACTGCAAAGCGTCTTTCTGATTTGTATCTTGTTTTCCGGAATGAAAATAAAGAACTGGAAGCGCTTGTTCATGCAGATTCTGCCGTATGGAACGAAAATGAAAAGCTTTGGAAATTAAAATCTGCTTTGGAATATGATTACAAGGATGGTATTATGACTGTTCAGTCTTATGCAAAGTCGGAATATCTTTCAAGGCTGAATGAAGGTTATGAAGTTTTTCAGAATAATGTTGTATCTGTTCCGAATGTAAATGTTCAGCAGGCAAAAGTTTATATAAATCACTTGAAGAGGGTTGGACTTCCGTATCAGGAAGAGCTTTCTGAATATTACAAAAAGTTTGCTTTTCCGTTTATTGTTTTTATTGTTGTGTTTTTATCGGTCGGAATTTCCGGAAAATCGCGGAAAAATGTGCTTTTAATAAGTTTGTCACTTTCTGTGTCTGCTGCGGTTTTATTTTATGTAACGCAGATGCTTACAATGATTCTTGCGAAATGGGGTTATATTTCGCCTTTTATGGGCGCATGGTTTCCTGTTTTCTTGTTTATATTGATAAGTATTGTTCTGCTTTATTATGCAAGAACTTGATAAAAACCGTTATTCTA
>CAYXDA010000054.1:0-11676 GCA_964463615.1 uncultured Treponema sp. | reverse complement strand
TTTTTACCCCACTAAAGTTGTTAAAAAAATGTCTGTTTAAAGTATAATCCAAAAAGAACAAAAAGGTAACAAAAATAGTTCAATTTTGGATTATTTTTTTATTTTTTAATCTCATTAAGTGAAGTATTCAGAAATTTTCAGATTCTTCCTTCGATTGAAAGTACAAACTGAACTTCAGTATCAGAACATCCCAGTTCCGACATAATAGTCTGTGCAGAATATCCCTGATCGTAGAGTTTTAAAATTTTTGTCTTCAAGTCATCTTCGCTTTTGCTTAAATCAACAGTTTCTTCCGGAACAAAAACTTTAGGACTTACAACTGGAATTTCGGCATAAGAAGCACCCGATTTGTTTACAAAAATTTCAGTCGCGGAAGTATTTTCTTCTTTCTCAGAATCAGAAAAATCGTTTTTTTCATTAAAAAGCGTTGTCTGCATAGGCTGAACTGAAAACTGTTCACCGGAACGGGTAAGAACTACCGTATCTTCTGAATCCGGATGATGTTTTGCTTTGTTTCTTTCGTAAGCAGTCACCGCCGTTTTTTTTGCGGCAGAAATATTTTTTCCATGCAATTTTGCATTCATTTCTGATGACGTTCCTATTTTATTTTCCATTTCCATAAGAAGTCTGATTTTTTTATCTGTTTCCGCATTCAAAGCTTTCAGGCGGGAAACTGAATTTTCATAGACACTTATATCCCTCTCTGTCTGGCGGTTCAAATCTGCTAATATTTTGTTTATTTCCGCTTTTGTGCTTGCAATAATATCATCTGTAGTAAAAAGATTTTTAAAATGGCGCAGAAACACAATCCACATAATCACATTAAAAACACAAATCAAAATAATAATGACTTTCAAAAAATCACCTCGTAATATCTACATGCTGACCTAAATAAGACTCTTTCAGCCGATATTTGCTGCTTTCAGACTCTTCGCCAGAATCATTTTGTTTTTCTTTGTTTTTTTGCCCGGAAGAAAACAAAGAAGAGTTATGTCCATTTTGATTTACAGAAGAAGTACCGTCCTGTTTTTCTGATTCCTGAACTTTTTTTGACTGCTCTTCCGCCTGACGTACAGCTTCTTTTTGCTGTGTATTCTGCATAGCCTGCAAACTTTGCTCTATTCCTGTAGCCTTGTTTGCAACATTTGAAATTTGAGAATACATTGTCTGTAAATCTAACGGCTGCAATCCCATATCAATTATATCCTTCCGGTCCCTTAGAAATATCTAATGACGGCGGCTGATATTTTCCGCGCTTTGCAAAAGCGTTTTCATAATAGAACATACAGTTTGTTACTTCTGTACGGACTTCATCAACAACATCGCGTACATAAATTTTAGTTCCCGGATATGTTGTACCTTCAACTTTTACTTTTCCAACCGCCTTCAATTCCCTAAGATGAGTTTGAAGAGCTTCTATTTCTTTATTTATTTCACTGGATTCGGAAAGAATTTCATCTTTGCGGGTACGGAATTTCCCAAGGCTTTCCTCTTTGTCTTTTGGCAATGACCTGCGCACTTTCTGCATATTCTCCAACGTGGAAATATCCATTTCCAGATTTTCAAGTTCTTTTACAAGACCGTTCTGCCGTTCAATAAGTTCATCAAGTTTTTTCTTGGCACGCGGATCTACGCCTACAGAAAGAGTTGTTGTTGCACCGCCTCCGGGAGAACCGACTGTTCTTGCGCAAATTTCTTCCGTAGCAAAAAGAGTTCCACCCATTATCTGCGCTTTTTTTCCGTACAGAACAATATTTTTCATTGCGGTAACATCACAGTTCATAAGACTGTCTGTTGCAACCACATTTTCTTCAACTTCAATTTTTGTTTCCTGAACAAATTTGCACCAAAGAGACTTTCCGGCTTTTATAGAACCTTCATTTTTTCCAAAAACACCCTGATGAATTACAATATCACCGTTTTCAGATTCTATATTACATTTTCCCACGGTGCCGCCGATATCTATTGTTCCTGTCGCACGGACATCAAATCCGTCTTCCACCGCACCCTTTATAATAACAGCGCCTACAAATTTTATATTTCCGGATTTTATATTAACAGCATCCAATGTAAGCAATGGTTGAACAGAAATTTTTCCGTTTTCAAAAATAACCTGTCCGTCGCAGGAAGCAAGAATCGTAACTCCATCCCTGTCAAAATGAACATTCGGTCCAAGCTGAACCTGAATATCCTTTCCGTTCAGAGCCTCAAGATAATGACCGAAAAGCGTTTTTCCGCCCTTTCCGCGGGTTGCCGCAATTTTTACCGCAAGAACTTGATTTGTAACAACATTCTGAATATTGTTAAGTTCCTTAAAGTCAATATTACCTTGCTCTGACTCCCGAGCTTTCAATTTGCTACGGTCTGTTTCAAAATTATACTGAACATAGGAATCCTTTCCGTTTTCCGGCAAGATTGCCGAAGCAATTTCAAAAGGAGTTCCGTAAACAGGATTATCAACAAATTCACTGATTTTTTCTTCATTAATTCCGCAACGAACTCCTTGTGCTTTCAAGGCAATCTCAATCTGCTCAGGAGTACATTCCGCACCGCTCATTGCAGGCGCATCAACAGTAATCGTTCCATGCATCTCATCACTGGAAATTTCAACGGAAATAATTGCATCTGCCGCCGCAATATGATTATATGAACCAATCGTTTCGTATTTTCCGTCGGTTCCGTTCTTTATGTATTTATTTATCAGTTTTTCGTCAAATGATTGCGTATCCGGGCGTTTTACCGCATCCATAACTTCCGCAACATCAATTGCGCGCCCATTTCCTAACGGTGTAACAACTTTCAGTTTTATAGAAGAACCAAAATGACGCACATAGAATAAACCGTCACGGTTTGCAACTTTTTCCTTCTCTTCAAATCCGCTTTCATCAAAAAGTTCATCAGATGATGTTTTGTGCTTTGCGGCAGTAACTTCCGGACTTTGATAAATTCTAAGCTTCCAAGGCTTTTTTCCTATTCCAAAAAATCCTCTGCTGCCTTTTTCAACCACTTCGTATTCAAGACCAGTCAGTTTTGTTTCAAGCTGAACAGAAGCATCCGCAAGGGCTTCGTCTATAGTCGAAGCATTAACTTCAACGCTGTTCAGAGCTTTATCTATTTGGAGACGTTTTGACAATTCATCACGTATCTTATCAAGTGAGTACATCTGCTACATAATTCCTTTTCGCAAATTCGTAAGTTTTGCCCTTAACCTAAGATTTGCCTTTGTATGAAGCTGAGAGATTCTTGATTCGCTGACTTCAAGAACTTCGCCGATTTCCTTGAATGTAAGATCTTCATGATAATACAAAACTATTACCATTTTTTCTTTTTCAGGAAGTTCATTTATTGCCTGAATTATAACTTTTCTGATTTCTTCACGTTCTGCAATAACGTCCGGGTTCAAACTTGAAGGCGACTCTATGGAATCACCGATTGACATACTGTCGCTATTGTCACCGGAATACCAAACTTCGTTCAAAGAAAGAACGCTTGTTCCTGAAACTTTCATAACAGTGCGGTGATATTCATCTTCACTCATTTTCAGCGCGCCGGCTATTTCTGAATCAGTTGCAGTACGACCAAGTTTCGCTTCAAGCTCTACAACAGTATCTTCTATTTCACGGGATTTCTGACGCACAGAACGAGGAACCCAGTCAATTTCCCGAAGTTCATCAAAAATTGCACCCCGAATTCTTGTTACAGCATAAGTTTTAAATTTAACACCTTTTGCAGGATCATATTTATTTATCGCATCCAAAAGACCAAACTGACCAAAGCCCACCAAATCGTCAAATTCAACGCTGTTTGGCATTCCTACCGCAACTTTGCCTGCAACATATTTTACAAGCGGCATATATTGCTTTATAAATTTATCGCGGAGTTTTGTAGATTTTGTTTTTTGAAATTCTTCCCAAAGTAAATCTTCTTCTTTTTCATCATTCACTGATGTTGAAACAGAAATCTGATCTTCTTTTTTTTCTTCAGCTGTAATTTCGTCCATATAAACCTTACCTTATTCCTCTTTATCTTTTGAAAGCAAAGTGCTGATTGCCTTAGCCATAAGTTCCGCATCATTTCCATCTGTATTTTCTTTTTTAGATGAAATTGAATTTTTATTTTCCGAAAAATACGTCCGTTCGGAATCATCCTGTTCGTTTGAAGTTGACAGAGAAACATTTCCTTCAGAAATTTCTTCTAAATCCGGAAGTTCATCCAACGATTCCTCACTGTTTTCATTTTTCAAGTCTGGTACAGTATCCATTTGGGTAACATCTTCATCCGCCTTTATTTCACTGACCGTCTTTGATTCCACGCTGGAAAAATTTTCCGCATTTTCTTTAGCGCTCACAGGAACAAATCCGCTGTTTTCGGAATCAACATTTGATTTACGAACAGAATCAACATTCAAAGAAATGCCGGCATCCGTATTTTTATTGCTGTTCAAATCTGCGGAAGAAAAATCTTTTTCAGAAACAGCAGTTGATTTTTTTTCATCCGATTCTGACTTTTCGGTTTTAGGCGCATCGTCTGATTTTTTTTGATTTTCCTCCAAATCTTCGGAATTAAGCATCTGATGATTGGAACCGACAAAAAATTGGGCGCCGTCTTCCTCAGAAGGCAGATCTTCATCTTGAATAACAATATCAACAGAATTTCCGTTGGAAGGCTTGTTTACAGGTGCATTCAGCGAAGAGTCGGAGTCAGCCGCATTTATACCCAAAAGTTTTTCCGCAACAATGTTTATTACAGCCGCCAAAACAGCAAATCCCGCAGCAAAACAAAGTGCAATAAGCAAGCGCATTCCCAAACTTCGCGCAACAGTTCTAAAACTAGCCAAGAAGGAAAGCAGAAAACCGAAAATTGAAAAGCCTATGATGAATCTCACATTTTTCACTTTCTACCTCCCACTTAGAAATTTAAAAATATATTCTTATTATATATCAAATATTGTCAAAAAGACAGCAAAAAAGTTATTTACAACTTTCTATCTGGACTTTTTGCCAAGAAATTTTTTCAGGAAAGAAGAAACTCCTTCATTTCCCGCATCGCCAGTTTTTTCAATTCTTCCGACTATATGTTTTAAGCATACAGATGGTTTACATGTCGGATTTACAACAATAAAAGGTTTTTGGCGTATAACAGAAGCCTGAACAATCGGATCATCATAAACAAATCCGATATAGTCAACTTTATAGCCAAGAAACTGTCCTACAATTGTAATAATCCTGTCGGAAATACGCTTTCCTTCATCCGCAGAATGAACGCGGTTTACAAGAAGCTTTAAGTTTACAGTTCTGTCTACAATTTCAGTTGTAATAATCTTTATAATTCCGTAAGCATCGGTAATTGCAGTTGGTTCCGGAGTTGTAACTACATATACTTCATCAGCGGCAGCAACAAACTGAAGAACATTATTTGCAATACCAGCCCCCGTATCAATAATAATAATATCCGCATTTCCGAGCGTACTGAACTGTTTTGCAAAATATTCAAGTTCTTCCACACTAAGATTCGCAATCTTGGAAAAACCGTTTGCACCGGCAATAAATTTTATGCCAAATTCCGTATCAAGAATGATTTCTTTCATCGTCTTCTTTTTATTGATAACGTGCATAAGATTATATTGCGGAACAACATTCAAAAGTACATTGACATTTGCCATTCCAAGATCGCCGTCTATAAGAATAACCTTCTTTCCAAGCTGAGCGTAGGCAATAGCCATATTTACAGAAATATTTGTTTTTCCAACACCGCCTTTTCCGCTTGTAATCGCAATAATACGTGTCTTATGATTTTTATCAGAAACATTATCAATTTCCGAATGCACAGGTTCAACCAAACCTCCGCTCACAAGTTCCCGCAAACCTTCTGCCTGTTCTTCCATAATTAATTAACTCCAAATTTATCTTCAATATGAATTCTATCAACTTTAAATCCTATCATTCTGATAAGAAAATAAATTGCATTCGCCTTTTCAATACAACTAGCTGCTATCTGCCCGTTTGTAATATAGGAAATATTTTTATTTTTTTCCCAAATAACGGAAATCACATTTCCGTAACATTCAGACTCATCACATTTTGTTATTATAACAGAATTATAGCCGAATGGCTCGTAATTTCGCATAATATTAATTAAATCCCGGGCCTTTGTAGATGCAGAAACAGCAAGGTAAACATCTGGATTCATTCCCGGTACATCAAGCATTTCCTTCATTGCTCCGATATGAGAAGAATCATTTGGACTATATCCGCTTGTATCTATAAAAATTGCATCAACATGATCTTTTACATCTTCATAAATTTTCTGAACATCACTTGCATTTTCTGCCTTCAAAACCTGACGGTTAAAAAGCGCTCCGAATTTTGAAAGCTGTTCCTGCGCTCCTATACGCATTGTATCAGTCGTAATAAAACAAAGTTCAATCTTACGGTTTTCCGCCTTTGCATTTTTAGCGTACTGCGCAGCAAGTTTTACAATAGTTGTAGTTTTTCCAACTCCAGTAGGACCGACAATTATAACAACATGAGGACTTCTATGAACTTTTTCAGGGGCAATGTTCACAGTTTCTCCAATCCAATCTATAACTGCGCGCTGAACATAATCTTTGTCTTCAAGTTTTTCAAGTGAAAGTGTTTTCAGCTTTTCAATAATATGCCGGCTGTACGGAATCGTAAATTCATTTTCAGAAAGAAGTTTTTCTATCATTTCTATAGAAGGGTGAGATTCCGCAGAAACAGAAGATTCAGAAACCTTATTCGCCTCAACCGTACTTTTCAGTTCTTCAATAGTTTTTTTCAGTTCATTGAATTGCGCAGAACTTACAGAAGACAACGGCATATTTACGGAAGAAGCAGAAGACATCGCCGGCTCCAATGATTTTATAGCCATTTGCCGCAAGAAATCATCTTTATTTTTCATAAAAGAATTTGCATCTGTCGCAGGAGAAGAATATGAGGAAGATAAAGAATTTTCTCCATGCTGTCTTACAACATAAGTAATTTCAAGCATTTCTTCGTTTATAAGACCAAAAAAACGGCTTCTCAAAGACTGCTTCTTATTAACAATGTCGTAATCATTCTGATATTTTCTATAAAGTTTTTCCCTTGCTTCTTTCATGCTTTTTGCATATATAACTTGGGATGGTTCTTTTATATCTCGTTCCATAATAACATCATTCCTCATAAGCAATTTCGCCAAGAACTTCTACAGAAATATGATTTTTAGCGGAAGATATTTCTTCTATAGAAATTACAACAAGACCCGGCATCTCTCTTTCCACAGATGAATGAACAAGCATCCGCACAACTTTAGGGCAAACAATAACAGGCAAATATCCCATTGCATTAACATTTTTTACCGTATTGCTCACCGCATTCACCCATTTTCTTTGATCAACAGGATCCAACGCAGGATACGGATTTGAACCGTCTTCCGGATATTGCGCAGAATTCAAAAGCTTTTCCGCCCAGCCTTGACTTAAATTTATAACACGAAGTTTTCCGTCATTATCAGCATATTGAAGGCAGATTTGACTTCCCAGAGCTTCGCGCACATAATCAATAAGTTTCCATGTTACGCGTGTCATAGTTCCATAATTGGATATGGTTTCAAGAATAGTAACTATATTGCGAATCGAAACTTTTTCTTTAAGCAATCCCTGCAGAATTTTTTCAATTTCGCCGATTGAAAACTTACGTTCACCGGAAAGAATTTCATCAACAACAATAGGATTATCTTTCTTTGTCTGTTCAAGAATAAGATTAACTTCCTGACGTCCCAAAATATCAGCAGCATTATTTTTTATAATTTCCGTTAAATGAGTTGCAATAATCGTAGGCGCATCAACAACAGTATATCCGGCCTGTTCCGCTTCTGCACGCTGTTCTTCCGGAAGCCAAATTGCAGGCATTCCAAATGCAGGATCTTTCGTAGGTTCACCTTTAAGAACTTCTGTAACCGCACCGGTATTCATACACATATAATAACCGAGCCTAACCTGACTTTTTCCGGCGGCAATTCCGCGTATTTTAAAGCAGTACTCATTAGGATCCAAATTCATATTATCAAGAATACGGATTTTTGGAACCGGAAGTCCCATATCCAATGCTGCTTCCCGCCTTATGCGCGAAATGCGTTCTACAAGTTCCGCACCTTTTTCCTTATCCACAAGAGGAATCAACGCATATCCAATTTCAAGGCTAAGAGGATCAAGAGGCGCCACTGCATCCTGTTCGGGAGTACTCTGCTTTTTTTGAGCGTTAACTTCCTCCGCTTTTTTCTGAGCTTCTATAATTTTATCTTTTTCCTTTTGCTTTGAAAGCTTGTATCCATAATAAAAAACAACCGCTCCAACAGGAACCAGCAAGAACTGTGTGCCACCACGGAACACAATTCCCATAGTAACAAGGACAATCCCGATGATTTCGTAAATTGTTCCGTCAATGGAAAATTCTTTTATTACTTTTTCGCCAAGAGTATCAGAAGATTTGTCTGCAGTAACAAGAATACCTGTAGCAAAAGAAAGCATCAAAGACGGCAACTGGCTAAGAAGTCCGTCGCCAATTGTAAGTTTTGTATAAACGGCAAGAGAATCACTAAAAGACAAATGGTTAAAAACCATTCCGACTATAAATCCGCCGACAAGATTTATAACGGTAATAAAAATTCCAGCCTTTACGTTTCCGGAAACAAACTTGGAAGAACCGTCCATATTTGAATAAAAATCTATATCGCGGCGAAGCTGTTCCTTCTGGCGGGTCGCCTCTTCTTCCGTAATGTAACCGTTTGCAAGCTGACTGTCTATATCAAGCTGTTTTACCTGCATGGAATCAAGCGTAAAACGTGCGGCAACTTCAGAAACTCGGCTTGCGCCTTTTGTAATTACAACAATCTGAACGACAACAAGGATAATAAATATTACAAATCCTATAACAAGACTGTTCCCGGCAACAATATTCGCAAACGCCTGAACCATTGCGCTCTGGGTTCTTGCAAGCGCATTCACGTTAGAACCGGAAGCTGAAAGAATAAGTCTTGTAGAGGAAATATTAATTCCGAGTCCGAACAGCGTAACAAACAGAATTATCTGCGGAAAAGACGACAAATCGGAGGCGCGCGGAGTATAAACAACCGTTAAAAGCACAAGGAGTGCCAGCGCCAAATTTATAATCATAAGAAAATCGATTAAAACTTTAGGAATCGGAATAATGAGCATCAGAACTGCCACGATTGCAAAAACACCAATCATGTTAGTCCTGATGAAATTTAATACTTTTCCCCTTCCGTTTTCGTTTGCCATCAGTCCCCACCCAGCAAATTACTCATCATTTTTTAGAGTCAAATTTTACAACTTCCGCATAAATTTGTGAAATAACACGAAAGTAATCTTCTGGTATTATAGCACCCACTTCAGTTCTTGTATAGAGTTCACGCGCCATTGGTTTATTTTCAACAATCGGAACGGAATTTTCAGCCGCGATTCTTCTCATCATAAGAGCAAGTTCATCCTCTCCTTTTGCCGTAACTTGAGGAGCGGGAGCCGCTTCTGCGTCAAATTTCAAAGAAACAGCAAAATGTGTAGGGTTTGTGATAACAACATCAGATTCGCTTACCGCTTTCGGAATATTCTGCCGGGACATCTGCATAGCCCTCTGCTTAATCCGAGATTTCACTTCAGGGTCCCCTTCCATTTCTTTATATTCCTGCTTGACTTCAAATTTTGTCATTTTCATCGATTCCATAAATTCTCTTTTCTGAACAAAATAATCAGGAATCGCAATAACTATAAAAAGAACTGCTGTTACCGCAAGAATCGTACCTGCCATTCTGGAAAGACTGAAAACCGCCTGAACAATACTTTTATTCTGAATTTCCATAAGAAGAACCGGAATATCGCGTCTTATAAGAAAATATGAAACAAAAATTATAAGAGCAACCTTGCCTATTGATTTTGCAACATTAAAAATACCTTTAAATGAAAAAAGCGTATTTTTAAAATATTGTCCGAAATTCGGCAGAATTTTTGAAAATTTAGGCTCAATCACTTTTGTTGAAAACAAAAAACCTTTGTTCTGCACAATATTTCCCGCAACTCCAAAAACAATTCCAGCAAGCGAAACCGGAAAAACAATTTTTACAAATTTTTCAGCAAATATATAGAAATAAGAAGCATTTGCAACAGTTTTGTCGTTTATGTGGGTAAAGAAAAACTGCATTACTTCAGCACATTCAATAAGAATTTTTTTTGCAAAAACAAAAAGTGTCATAAGAGAAAAGAAAAAAACAAGCGAGCTGTTCAAATCCGAACTTTTTGCAATGCGGCCTTCTTCGCGCGCCTTCCGCAGTTTATATTCCGAAGGCTCTTCTGTACGTCCTTCATCTTCAGCCGCAAACCACTGAAGGTCAATATCTTCAAAACTCATTTTTGACCTCCAAGCAAACTTAATATTTGTATAAGTTCAGATATTCCCGTTGAAAAAGAACGGATGAAAAAATCGCACAAAGGTTTAAAAATCATCACCAAAAGAAAGAAAGAAAGTAGAATCATAACAGGAAACCCTTCGCTCAAAAGATTCATCTGAGGCGCCGCTTTTGAAAGAAGACCTGTACAGACTGTAATAAGAACAAGCGTTCCCATAATCGGAAGCGCAATCACAAATGCATCTGCAAAAAGGTTTGAAAGTCCTTTTAAAAGAAAAGTTACAAGTTTTTCCCGACCGTCTATTAAATTAAAAACATTAAGAGAAATAAAAGTCTGGCGAAGACCAGTCAAAAACAATTTTTGAAACCAATGATTCTGAAGGAAAAGCAAAATTGCCGCAAAATTAAAAAACTGTCCTAAAAGGGGATTTTCAACCTGACTTAAAGAATCGTAAACTGCCGAAGCAGAAAATCCCATCTGAAAGGCAAAAAACTGAGCCGCAGTACTGAAAGCCGCAAAAATTATGGAAACATAAAAACCGATAATGACTCCAATAAGAACTTCTCCAACAAGAAGAAGAATATATTCCGCACTGAACGCACCGTCACCTTCAATCCAGACAGAATATGCCGAAAAATCTGCAAATCCCATCATAAGATAAGCCATATAGCCAACAAGAGCAATTTTTGCAGTTCGCGAAACAGTTCTCATAGAAAAAAGCGGCAATGTAAAAATCAGACCGGCGCAACGGGCGGCAACAAGTAAAAAAAGCGGAGCTGAATTTACAATTTCGTCAACCATATCCATAAATTATTTTGCAATATCAGGAATCATCTGAAAAAGACTTATAGTATAACTGCGCAAATCCGTGAACATCCAACCGGCAAGCAACGCAAGAACAAGGAGAATACTGACCAGTTTAGGCAAAAATGTAAGAGTCTGCTCCTGAATGGAAGTTACCGCCTGAAAAATAGCGACAATAAGACCGACTACAAGCGCAACTATCAAAGGAGGAGCGATAAGCATAAGGATCTGCACGATTCCGTCGCGCATTAAATTTACAATCTGCCCAATTGACATTTTTCACCCACCTAAAATCAATGAATTACAGAATTAAACAGCTGCGTTGTCAAAAGCCCCCAACCGTCAACCAAAACAAACAACATAAGCTTGAATGGCATAGAAATTTGAACAGGCGGAAGCATCATCATTCCCATACTCATAAGAATACTTGCAACAACCATATCTATTAT
>CAYXDA010000053.1:0-11728 GCA_964463615.1 uncultured Treponema sp. | reverse complement strand
CACTCCATAGAAAGTATTCATAGAGAACTTTCCGGCCTTTACAGAAAAGCGCGATTGGATCTTCCAGTGTTTCCGCCGCAGGATTTGCTTTTTGACTTTGAAAAAGTTTTGTCAGAACATGAAAAGAAAATTTATTTCAGAACGCTCACAACATTTTCTGAAAATGACTCTGAAAATAAAATTGAAGAAAAAAATCAGACTAAAAACAAACTGAAATCAGAAGAAAAAACGTTCAGAATTGAAAGTGAACCTGGCACCAGTTATTTCGGCAATATAAATTATTTGAAGGATGAACTTAAAAATCAGCTTGATGACAGCTGGAACATATTTATTTTTGCGGACAACGAAAATCAGGCATTACGAATTTCAGAAATTTTAAAAGATTTTGTAAACCGCGAAAAAAATCCGCTTAAAATAGTTGCAAAGGCAATTTCAGAAGGCTTTGTAATTCCCGAACTGAAAATTCGCGTTATCCAGGAAAATGAAATCTTCGGACGAAGAAAATATGTTCCGAAATCGCTGCACAAAGCTAAGAGCAAAGCTATCGACACATTTGTTGAACTGAATCCTGGCGATTATGTTGTTCACGTAAATTATGGAATCGGAATTTTCCATGGAATTGACCGCATAAAAGCCATGGGAAATGAGCGCGATTACATCAAACTTCAGTACGCAGATGAAGAATTTGTTTTCGTTCCGATTGAACAGTTGAATTTGGTCCAGCGTTATATCGGAAATGAAGGTGAAAAACCTACACTCGACAGAATCGGAAGTAAATCTTGGGAAAACCGTAAAAATAAAGTAAAAAAGTCAGTTGAAGATTTGGCGCAAAAATTAATTTCCCTGTATTCTAGAAGACAGGCTTCTCATGGTTTTCCATTTCCAAAAGATACTGAATGGCAGACCGCTTTTGAAGCCTCTTTTCCTTACGAAGACACTCCGGATCAGATTTCCGTAACTGAAGAAATCAAAAAAGATATGGAAAAACCTCAGCCGATGGACCGCTTGCTATGCGGAGACGTAGGCTATGGAAAAACAGAAATCGCAATGAGAGCCGCGTTTAAAGCCGTTATGGGCGGAAAACAAGTTGCGTTTTTAGCTCCGACAACAATTCTTGCCGAACAGCACTATGAAACTTGTGTTGAACGCTTTAATAATTTTCCTGTAAAAATTGCTCATCTGTCGCGTTTTGTGTCGCAGAAAGAAACAAAGCAGATTTTAGCAAAAGTTGCAGCCGGCGAAATTGACATTCTGATCGGAACGCACAGAATTATTCAAAAAGATGTGCAGTTTAAAAATCTTGGACTTATGATTATTGATGAAGAGCAGCGTTTCGGAGTAAAAGACAAGGAAAAACTGAAAGCCCTTAAAAATAATATCGACTGTCTTTCTATGTCGGCAACGCCAATTCCACGCACTTTGCACATGAGTCTTTTAAAGATAAGAGATATGAGCCTTTTAACAACTCCACCGCAAATAAGAAAACCCGTTGAAACAATTGTAGACGAATATTCCGAAGAAAAAGTTGCGGCAGCCATAAGACGCGAAGTGGAACGCGGCGGACAAGTTTTTTATCTTCATAACAGAGTTGAATCACTTAATGAAACGCGCATAAAACTTGAACGGCTTTTGCCGGAAATGATGATTGAAGTTGCGCACGGACAAATGACCAGCGAAGAATTGGATGATATCTTCCGCCGTTTTAAACTTGGCGGTTTCCATGTTCTTGTAGCAACAACAATTATAGAAAACGGAATTGATATTCCTAACGTAAATACAATAATCATTGACCGTGCGGATATGTACGGAATTTCGCAGCTTTACCAGCTTCGGGGAAGAGTAGGACGGAGCGACAGAAAAGCCTACGCTTATCTTTTGTATCCTGGAAACAAATCATTAAGCGAAATTGCAATGAAAAGACTTCAAGTTATAAGCGATTTTACGGAACTTGGAAGCGGATTTAAGATTGCCATGAAAGATATGGAAATCCGCGGTGCAGGAAATCTTTTAGGGCGCGACCAGTCCGGAAATGTATATTCAGTAGGTTTTGATTTATACGTAAGACTTTTAAATCAGGCTGTAAACCAGCTTATGGCGCAGGAAGATTACAAAGATTCTCCGGAAGTTCTTATGGAACTTGAATATACTGGATTTATTCCGGATTCATATGTACAGAACCCGCAGACAAAAATGGAAATTTACAAAAAAATTGCTTCAATCCAGACAAATGAAGAGCTTGACAGCGTTTATCTGGAATTGGAAGACAGATTCGGTCCGATTCCGGACGAGGTGAACAGCCTTCTGTCTCTTGCAGACATACGAATTCTTTGCAAAAAATTGAATATTTCTTCATTAAAAGAACGTCAGGGCAAAGTTACAGTAGAATTTGCAAAAGTTTCAGACATTTCTGTTGATAAAGTTCTCAATCTTATCCGCACATCTGCGGGTACAGTTGCTCTTGATGCAAAACGTCCGAACATAATTAATCTTAATGCAGGAAAAATCGCACTTAAAGAAAAAAGCGAATTTATAAGAGAAAAACTTATGCAAATTTCGTAAAAGTATAAATATTGTGCTATAATATAATCATTGTGAAAAAAAGAATTTCCGTAAGTGTTTTAATAGTAATAATCATTGCAGATATGGTGGGTCTTTTCGGCATTTTTTACTTAAAACACTGTTTTGATATACAAGCATCGTCTTATAATCTTATAGTTGACCAAAGTTTTGATGAAAAAAACGATATTGACCAAATAGAATCTCTTATTTATGAGCATGAATTTAAAATGTCAAATATGCTGCGAAAAAAAGATTCCGTCAGTATAGAAGAAGCAAAAAGACAGATTATAGAAGTTGAACTTTCTTTAAGACACAGAATCATTGAACACGGAAATTTAATGTCAAAAATTAAAAATAAAGAAAAATTTGAACTTTTCCGCAGCGTAAATGATGATGTTTTGAATTATCTGAACTACAATGCAGTTCTTCTTTCTATAACGCAGGAAAATTTTGACGAGGAAAACATAAAATACGTTGAAACTTTTGTTACTCCTCTGATAAAACGTGTAAATTCAAGTATAGAACAACTTTCCGTTCTTTCTGAACAACAAATAGAGCAAGTGCGCAACGAACTTAACACAAATTTAAAACGCTCCGGAATTATTTCTTATGCAGCAATCTGTCTTATGGTCATTTCAATCGTTTCAAGTCTTATATACACATATAAAATAGTTCAAGGACTTGAAACAGACAAAGATGTTCTTGCTTTCAAGACAGAATTGAACAAACAGCGCATTTCAGAAATTCAAAACAACACAATAATCGGAATTGCCGATCTAGTAGAAAGCCGCAGCGGAGAAACCGGACAACATGTAAAACGAACAAGCAATTACGTAAATTTGATTTTGAATCAAGCTAAAAAGCATGGACTTTGGCCGGAACTTCTTACAGAACAGTATATTGATTTTGTTACCCGCGCTGCACCAATGCATGACATCGGAAAAATCGTAATTCCGGATTCAATACTGAACAAACCCGGAAAACTCACTTCAGAAGAATTTGAAATAATGAAAACGCACGCAGAAGCCGGCTCTAAAATTGTAAATCAAATTCTTGGTGGTGTGGAAGATTACAAATATGTTGAAATTGCTGCGGATATTGCTCATTATCACCATGAAAAATGGAACGGAAAAGGTTATCCTACAGGAAGAAGAAGAACGGAAATTCCTTTGTGCGCCAGAATTATGGCAGTTGCAGACGTTTTTGATGCACTTGTTTCCGAACGCTGCTATAAAAAAGCAATGAGCTATAAAGATGCGTTCAATCTTATAGAAAGCGAAGCAGGGCAGCATTTTGATCCAAAAGTAGTAGAACTTTTTATGGAGTTAAAAGATGAAATCAGCAAAGGCGAATAAAATAATTTTCAATAAAAAAAACGGAATTATAGTTACTCTTATTTTTTTTCAGATTTTTATTTTAGCAGGATTTTGCGGCTGCAATACAAAAACTCAGCAAAAGGAAAAAGCAAAAACAGAATTAAGATTTTCCTGGTGGGGAAAAACGTTCAGACATGAATATACTTTAAAAGGCATAGACGAATTTGAAAAAGCTTATCCGGAAATTACTATCAAGCCGGAATATTCTGCATGGACTGGCTATGAGGAATATTTTGAAAAAACGTATAAAAATAATGAAAGCGCAGACATAATGCAAATAAACTTTAACTGGCTTTATAAATATTCGTCAGACGGCAACGGATTTTTCAATCTTTTTGAACTTTCAGATTATATTGAACTTTGTAACTTCACGCAAAATGACCTCTCCTTTGGAATGATGGACGGAAAACTCAATGCAATTCCTATTGCCTTCAACGCGATAATTCCGATTTTTGACAAAACTCTTTTTTCACGCTATGAACTTCTGGTTCCGGAAACCTGGAATGAACTTTTTGCTGCAGCAAACATTATGAAAAAGGACGGAATATATCCGCTGGGAATGGGCGAAAAACATCTCTTTCTTTTTTCAATAGCATGGTTTGAACAAACCCACGGTAAAAAATTCTTTTCGGATAATACAATATTGAATATCACCGAAGAAGAAACTGAAGAATTTCTTTTCTTCATAAAAAAAATGTTTGACCAGAAAGTCATTTTTCCAAATACAAAAGATTTTGAAAGTACTTCTCTAGAAAAACGGAATATTGCCGGAGCAGTCAGCTGGTGTAATGAAAGTTCTCAATTTGCAAGAAAAATTACAGAACTAGGTGGTTCTCCTGTTCTGGGAAATTTTATTTCAACTCCAAATTCAAAAGAATCAGGCTGGTATTTAAAACCTTCAACAATGTATGCAATCAACAAAAACTGCAAACATCCAAAAGAAGCTGCACAATTTCTGAATTTTCTTATGAACAGCAGACAAATGTCATTACTGCAAAAATGCGAAAAAGGAATTCCTGCCAGTAATAAAAGCCTTACAGTCCTTATGGAAAATAAAGAACTTGAAACAATGGAATACGATTCTCTTATAAAAATCCGTTATAACAACGAAAATATTAACAGTATGCTTCCGATAATGGAAAACAGCAATATTATAAAGCTCTTTTCAAAAGTTATTGATAATTACAATTCTGAAAAAAACTCTTTAAAAGAGAGCGCACAAATTTTATACAGCGGAATAAAAAAAATAGCAGAAAAATAAGCACATATTGATTTTTTTACGGAAATTCTATAAAGTAGTATTGCTTCAAAGTTTTTACTGAAGAAAGGAGGTGAAAATTCAAATGGCTACAGTTGTTGTCGGGGATTCAGAAAATCTTGAAAAAGCCCTTAAACGTTTTAAGCGTATGACAGAAAACGAAGGAATTGTAAAAGAATACAAAAGCCGCAGATACTTTGTAAAACCTTCCGCTGAACTTCATCAGAAAAAAACTTCTTTAGCAAGAAAGTTGCTTCTAAAACGTAAAAAAGCAGAATACAAATCTGCATATTAAAAAACAAGGCTTTTTGAATTTTTCCGTTCAAAAAGCCGTTTTTATTATTAGGAAAACTTATGAAAATAAAACTTCAAGACTTAAAAAAAACATATATTTCAAAAGAAGGAACTGAAATAAAAGCTGTAAACGGAATTTCCCTTGATATTCCGGAAAATAAAATTTTTGGCATAATAGGAAAGAGCGGAGCCGGAAAAAGTTCTCTTGTCCGGCTCATAAGCCTTTTAGAAACTCCTGATTCCGGCTCAGTTTATTACGGAGAAAAACGAGTTGATAATCTTCCGAAAAAGGAATTGATTGAACAGCGTAGAAAAATCGGAATGATTTTCCAAAATTTCAATCTTTTCACATCAAGAACTGCCGGAAAAAACATCGCATATCCTTTGGAAATTTGCGGAACAAAAAAAGATAAAATTTCAGAAAGAGTTAAAGAAATGCTGAAACTCGTGGGGCTTGAAGACCGCGAAAATGCACCTATAAGCACTCTTTCCGGCGGACAAAAACAAAGAATTGCAATTGCCCGAGCTCTTGCTACAAATCCGGATATTCTTTTCTGTGATGAAGCAACAAGTGCGCTTGATCCGCAGACAACACGCTCTATACTTGCACTTATCCGTGACATACAGAAAAAAATGAACCTTACGGTTGTAATGATAACTCATCAGATGGAAGTTGTCCGCGATGCCTGTGATTATGTTGCAGTAATTGAAAACGGCTCGGTTGTAGAGCAGGGAAGTGTAAACGATATTTTTAACAGACCTAAAACAGAAACTACAAAAGATTTTATCCGCAATATTACTCACTCAAACACAGAAAATATCCAAAATTCTGTCTCTGAATTTATAAAATGGTCGGAAAAAGGCGGAAAATACATGCTTCATTTTACAGGAGATTCTTCAAGCGCGCCGATTTTAAGTCAAACTGCAAAAAAATTTAATATTGATTTCAATATTCTTGCCGCAGGAATTGAAAAACTTACAAACGGACAAGTCGGTTCGATGCTTGTAGATATAATCGGAACAAAAACAGAAATAGACAACGCCATTGAATTTCTTAATGAAAACAATGTTACTGTTGAAGAAATAACGGAGAATTAAATGACACAAATTTTTATTTTAGTAGGACAGTCAACGCTTCAGACTTTAGCCATGACCTTTTTTTCTGCACTTTTTGCTGTTATTTTAGGATTTCCGCTTGGAATTCTTCTGAACATAACAAATAAATTCGGAATTACACCAAAACCTGTTTTCAATATTATTTTAAGCCGGATAATTGACGTGTTGCGTTCATTTCCATTTGTAATTCTTATGATTGTACTTCTTCCTGTTACAAGGCTTATTTTAGGAAGTGCAATCGGAACCGCACCGACTATAGTTCCTTTAGCTATTGCGGCAATGCCGTTTGTAGCGCGAATTACAGAATCTGCACTCAGCGAAGTCGATCCCGGAATGGTTCAAGCCGCAAAAGCAATGGGCTCAACGAACTGGCAGATTATTTACAAAGTATTAATCCCGGAAGCAATGCCTTCCGTAGTTTCTGGAATAACATTAACAATCATCACATTAATCGGTTATTCAGCTATGGCAGGAACGCTTGGAGGCGGTGGTCTTGGAGACCTTGCAATACGTTACGGCTATCAACGCTTCAGAACTGGAATAATGGTTGCCGCAGTTATTGTTATAATAGTTCTAGTTACAGCAATTCAATATGCGGGTACTAAAATCACAAACCACATGATGAGCAAACGATAAAAACAAATAAAGTTTTCAAAAATTATTGACACTTTTTTCGTATAGATGTATAAATAAATCATACTAAACCAATAGGAATTATAATTTAATTCATGGAGGATAAATTATGAAAAAACTTATCGCAACATTAGTTGCTGTTCTTGCAGTTTCTGCAGTATCAGCACAGAAAACGTTAAAAGTTGCTGCAACACCGGAACCTCATGCAGATCTTTTAAATCTTGTAAAAGACGATCTGAAAGCAGAAGGAATTGATCTTCAAGTTATCGAAATGACAGATTATCCGACATTGAACGAAGTTCTTGAAGCAGGCGACATTGACGCAAATTTTGACCAGCACCTTCCTTATATGGAATCATTCAACAAGGAAAAAGGAACACATCTTGCTCCTGCCGGCGGAATCCACGTAGAACCGTTCGCATTGTATTCCAAAAAAGTAAAATCAATAAAAGATTTTAAGAAAAAAGCAGTTATTGCAATCCCTAATGATCCGACAAACGAAGCCAGAGCTTTGCTTCTTCTTCAGGAAGCAGGTTTAATTACACTTCGTGATGGAGCAGGAATTGAAGCAACTCCGATTGATATAACAAAGAATCCGTTAAAATTAAAGTTCCGTGAAATTGAAGGACCATCTCTTCCGCGAGTTCTTAATGATGTGGATGGAGCCGTTATAAACGGAAATTATGCACTTCCAGCAGGACTTTCAGCAACAAAAGACGGTCTTTTCGTAGAAGGTTCATCATCGCCTTATGTAAATTACGTTGTTGTAAAACAAGGCAATGAAAATAAGCCAGAAATCAAAGCCTTGGTAAAAGCTCTTCAGAGCCAGAAAGTAAAAGATTACATTTCTAAAAAATATCCGAACGGCGAAGTTGTAGCAGCATTCTAAAAACAAAAAATAGAAAAAAAGACTGTTTGAAAAAGAATAAAACCGGTGGTAGAAACTTTCTAAAAACTTAACTTCCGCCAGGTTCCAACCTTATCAGACAGTCTTTTTTTATTTTAAAACAACTATTATGTGAAATACAATTTCTTCGTCTTAAAAAAGGGTACATAGAAATATGACACAAAAGACAGGTAAAAAAAGTAAAAACTCAGTCTATTGGTAGACAGAATACACATTATAGTAAGTAATATAGCTAAAGAAATCAAAAAAATAATGTTTTATGCTTTTAAATTTCTAAGCAATTTTTATGCAAAATTAAATTTTCTGCTGTTTATACTCATCAAAATTCCGATTGATGACATAGCCGTAAGCAGCGAAGAGCCACCATAAGATAAGAACAACAAAGGAATTCCCGTAATCGGCATTATTCCCATGACCATTCCGACATTTATAAAAAAGTGAATCATGTACATACCAAGAAATCCAGATGCAATATATGAGCCAAAATGATTAGAACTATTTTTTAGTATAACCAAAGTTCTGAACATTATTACGCCGTAAAGAAAAAAAACAATAATTCCTCCGGCAAAACCAAGTTCTTCTGAAAGAATGCTAAAAATAAAATCGGTTGATTGCTGTGGTAAAAAACGGTAATGACTTTGAGTTCCATGCAAAAAAGAACGACCAAACGCTCCTCCGGAACCAATTGCAATTTTAGACTGAATAATATTCCATCCGGCGCCAAGCCTGTCAACATTCGGATCCATAAAAACTATAAGACGTTTTATCTGATAATCTTTCAAAACTTTTTCTGCTACAGATGAAAATATCAAACCAAGCGCAATAATTGCAAAAACATAGGCAATCCAATAAAAATAATGCACAAGATGAAAATATCGCCTGAAAATAACACAAAGAATACAAATGAATGATGAAGCCAATATCAAAATCAATTTTAATTTGAAATTAGTTAAAATAGAAATCCAAGTAACAGAACTATGAGCAATATACTCGTTCCAAACAGGAAGAACTGTAAAAACAATAACAGAAACGCCTGTGCCAAGAAGAAATAATAAATAGCGGCTGGGAATTCCTGCTATATAACACATTAAAAAGAAAATCGGTATATAAACAGTCGCAGTTCCCAAATCTGGCTGTATAAGAATCAAGCCTGTAGGACCGATAAATATCAAAAATGAAATTATCGTTCTCTTCAGCTGATTTTCATTTATTGATGATTCCAAATATTTTGCCAGCATTATTATATAAAAAATTTTCCCGAATTCAGAAGGCTGAATTCCAAATTCACCAATTCCAATCCAACTGCGAGCTCCGTTCACATAACGCCCAAAAATTCGGGTATAAACTAAAACTATAAGAAATCCAAAATACAAATAGGCTGCATATCGCGTAAATTTTCTGTAATCATACAGTGCAAGAAAAATCATAAAAATAAAACCTATCACAGCCCAAATAATCTGTTTTATAAATTCGTTCGTAACAAGAATTCCTGAAGAGTTTATTCCAGATGAATAAATAAAAGCAACACCAAGACCAACAAGAATCAACATACTGAAAATCAAAATAAAATCAAAATATTCAAGAAAACTTTTTTTCATTATCTACCCTATTCCTGCCTGTTTCTGTTTTTAACCAAATAATTAAAACCAAGCGCCTGAACAGCCTCTTCATAAGTCTGATGTGCAAAAATTCCCTGCAAAATAATATTTGTAGCATAAGGTGCCCGCCATTCCCATGGATTGCAAGCTTCTACAATACAAGAAACAACAACTTGATCTTCCTTAGGACCATCGTACGGCGCATAAGCAACCATCCATGAATGCCAGCTGGTTTTATATGGCGCAACTTCAGCAGTACCCGTTTTTCCAGCGGCTTTTACAATTTTATTGTGCATAGGATACTGCGGTGTACCGTCAGAAATTGTGTATCGCATAGATTCCTGAACTTGCTTCCAAACTTCTTGCGGAATATCAGATTTTAACAGAATTTCAGAATCAACTTTTTTCAGAACTTTATTTGAAACAGGATCCCGCACTTCCTTTAAAAGATGTGGCTTATAAACCACTCCGCCATTAGCAACCATTGCGGCCATATTCGCCACATGTAAAGGCGTTGCAAGCAAATATCCCTGCCCAATGGAAGCGGACATGGTATCACCGCCCAGCCATTTTTCATGATAACGGCGTTCTTTCCATTCTGCTGTTGGAACAAATCCAGACTGCTGACTCGGAAGATCAATTCCAGTATTTTGACCAAAACCAAATTCTTTTGCATAAGCGGCAATTTTACTGATTCCCAAATAATCACGTCCCACGGTCCAATAATAAACATCACAAGATTGAGCGATAGCATTTTTCATATCAAGCCAACCATGCCCAGGTTCATGAATATGACAATGGAATTTTCTGTTTCCGTAGTCAAGAACACCTTTGCATTCAATCTTTTTTGTCGGAGGAAACGCATTTTCTGCAAGCATTGCAGTGTTCATTATAATCTTAAATGTAGAAGCCGGCGGATAAACCGCATTTACGGCACGATTTACCAAAGGCTGATTTTTTATATCCTGTGTTAAAGTCTGATAATATTCGCCCGCATCATCTCCATTAAACTGATTTGCATCAAAAAAAGGATATGAAACCATTGCAAGAATTTCGCCATCTGCAGGTTTTAGAACCACAACTGCGCCAACCCTGTTTCCAAGAGTTTTTTCTGCAAGCGTCTGAATTTCAGAATCTATTGTAAGAACAAGATTTTTTCCAAGTTCCGGCGGCTCCACAATCGGCTTATCGGAAAGAATTCTTCCGCGAACATCAACAGTTTTACTTTCCAAGCCAGGCTTTCCTTGCAGCAAACTGTCATACTGACGTTCAATTCCTGTTTTTCCTACAACACTGTTTCTTGTATAACCTTGATTATACATTACATTCATTTCTTCACGCGTAATATCGCCTACATATCCGACAACATGCGAAAGAGAACCTGTTTCAAGGTAATTTCTTATAGGCTTTGAAACCCACGTTACACCCGGCAAATCAGTTTTATTTTCTGCAATATCAGAAATTACAGAAAAAGGAACATTACTTTTTATTTGAAAAGAAGTAAAAGAACGTCTTGAATTTTTCGGAATTTTACGGTCTATGTCAAACTTTGAAATTCCAAGTATTTTTGCAAGTCTTGTGGCAACAGTATCATAATGACCTCTTGGAATTTCTCCAGGAGTCACTTCTACTGCAAACGAATCTGTATTGATAACCATAGGAAGAGTTGCATTACGGTCAAAAATTTCACCGCGCTGGGCAGGAATTGTTGTAACTTGACTAGAAATATTTTTTGACTGGGAACGGTATTCCTTTCCGTTTATTACTTGCATTGAAAAAAGTCTATAAACGTAAATCAAGAACCCCAAACACAACAAAATTGCCAGAAAAATAATTCGGGTTGTTTTATCTATTGAAGAAGTTCTAGCAAAAAGATTGTGTTTAAAAAATGCCATAATCAGAATTCCCTTGAATTTTTCAAAGAAAGAGGCTTGTCAAAACAACTAAGAATTTTAAAAATAACCGGGCATAAAATTGAATTGAATAA
>CAYXDA010000052.1:0-11741 GCA_964463615.1 uncultured Treponema sp. | reverse complement strand
GCTATGTACGTGGAAAATCAGAGCAATTTCTATAATATGGTTGTAAAAGGTTTTGTTCCGGATAAGGAAAGTCCTTTCGCTCTGCTGGAAAAAATTCACGAAATTGAATCTAAATACGGCAGAAACCGCGAAAAAGAAATCCGCTTTGGTCCGCGTTCTCTTGATATTGATATAGAAGATTTTGGCGGTGCAATAATAAATTCTGCTCCAGATTTGATTTTACCGCATCCGCGCGCTCATGAGCGGGAATTTGTTTTGATTCCTGCACTTGAGATTTTAACTGATTCTGCCGATGAAAAAATAAGGCGTTCTTTTCAAGGATTTTTAAAGGCGCTTCCTGAACAGGGTGTTCAGAAATGTTCTGAAGAAATTCAAATGATGTTTAAAAACGATTTGTCATTCTGAATGACTTCAGGAAAACGGCGGTGCGAAATGGCAGAAAATCAGGCAAATTCAAATGTTGTGGCGGTTGCGGAACTTGCTGCGGAAGATAAAAACAAGCGTAAATTTATTGCGGGGCAATTTGAAGGTCCGTTGGATTTGCTCTGGTATCTTATACATAAAAGCGAAGTCAATATTTATGATATTCCGATTGCAAATATAACCGAGCAGTATCTTGAATACCTTGATTACGCCGTAAAAACCGATCTTGGCGATTTGAGCGAATTCTATAAATGGGCTGCGATGCTTCTGAATATGAAAAGCAAGATGCTTCTTCCTGTTGAAATCAATTATGATGATGAAGAGGTGGAAGATCCTCGAGATGAGCTTGTTGAAAAACTGATTGAATATCAGAAATTTAAAAAACTTTCGGAACTTATGGAAGAAAAAGAAGACAATTCTGATTGGAATTATGAACGTTCGAAAATCCAGCGCGTTCTTCCGTTTGATGAAAGTGAGAATGAATGGAAAGAAGTTGACACTTGGGAACTTCTTCAGCAGATGCAGAAACTTTTTAAGAATATGGTAAGCCGCTATTCTAATGAAAAGATTCTGAATATGTACGAGGAAATTTCTGTAAATGAAAAAATAACTTTAATGAATGAACTTTTCGAAAAAAGCAATGAATGCATGTTTACTGATCTTATTACGCGAAGCGGAAATGAGATGGATATAATTTGTGCGTTCATGGCTGTTCTGGAAGCGGTTAAGTTCAAAATGATTACAATTATGCAAAGCCGCATTTTCGGTGATATAAAAATCTGCAAGCGGGCGGAAAGTAATTCTGATAACTTCAGGAATTTTGAAATAACAATTGATAAAATTGATAAAAATGGTGAAGAAAGTTAAAAAATTCGTTAGAATAAAATTATTGGTGCGAAAATGGAATTAGAAAAAGAAACGGCGCTTATCGAAACTGTTTTGTTTCTTGAAAGTGAACCTGTAACGGAAAAGCAAATCTCGAATGTTGCTCAACTTTCGGAAGAAGTTGTAAAAAATTGTCTTGAAAATTTAAAGGAAAAATATAAATCGGAAAATTCCGGAATTGAACTTGCCGTAATAACCGGCGGCTGGTGTCTTGTTCCTAAAAAAGAATTCTGGGGTGTTCTTTCTGAACGCTACGGAGAAAAAAACAGCGGGCGTCTTTCAAAGTCAGCGCTGGAAACTTTATCAATAATTGCTTATAAACAGCCGGTTACAAGAAGTGAAGTCGAGCAGATTCGTGGTGTTGGCGTTGATAATATGATTCGGCTTCTTATTGAACGTAATTTCATAAAAGAAGTTGGAAGAAGCGACGCGCCTGGAAAACCGATTCAGTACGGAACAACAAAAGATTTTCTGAAATTTTTCCACTTGAACAGTATTTCGGAACTTCCTAAACTTGATGAAGATGAAGAACAGAGGTTTGAACTTGCCCGCTGACGAAAATAATAAACAAAATGAACTGAATATGATTAGACTTCAGGTTTATCTGGCTCACAGCGGAGTTGCAAGCCGCCGAGCCGCGGAAAAAATAATTACAGACGGTCGTGTAACTGTTAATGGTGAAAAAGTTACGGCTATGGGAACAAAAGTTTCTGATAAGGATAAAGTTTGTGTGGACGGAAAACCGGTTTCCGTAGAAGAAAAGAAGCGCTATGTTCTGTTGAACAAACCGGCGGGTTACGTCTGCTCCCTTTCGGATGAAAAAGGTCGCCCTGTAGCTGCGGATTTGCTGAAAGAAGCTTATTCTGAGCGTCTTTACAATGTCGGCCGGCTGGATATGTTCAGTTCCGGTCTGATAATTTTTACAAACGACGGAAATTTTGCCGCAAAACTTTCGCATCCTTCGGCCGAAATCGAAAAGGAATATATTGTGGAAAGTTCTCTTCCACTTCCACGCTCTCTTCCGGAAGAATTTGAAAAAGGTTTGCGCGTGGACGGTGTTTTTTACAAATGTAAATCCGCTGTTGAACTTAACGCAAGAAAAATAAAAATCATACTTGTTGAAGGTAAAAACCGCGAGATCCGCAATGTGTTTGCTTCAAAAGAAATAGGAATAAAAAAACTTACCCGGGTAAGAATTGGAAATATAGAATTGAACGGGTTGAAGCCGGGGAAATTCAGAGATCTTTCTGAAAAAGAAGTTGCCGGGCTTTTGAAACTTTGCCGCTCAAATAAATTTTAATAGGAGTCAATGATGATTATTGCAATGGACGGACCTGCCGGAACAGGAAAAAGTACGATCGCTTCAATTATTGCAAAAAGACTGAACATTACGTACTTGAACAGCGGAAGTTTTTACCGCGCTCTGACACTTTCTTTGCTGGAGGCCGGTATTGATCTTTCAGATGAAAATGCCGTTGTTGACTTCTGTAAAAAGCAGAATCTTGAATATAAGAATTCCCGCCTTGTTCTGAACGGAAAAGACGTGGAAGATGAGCTTCATAACGATAATGTGAGCAAGAATGTTGCTCAGGTTTCGGCTGTTGTTCCGATACGGCATCTGGTTAATGACAGAATGCAGGAAATTACAAAGAGCCTTGATATTGTTTGTGAAGGCCGTGATATGACAACGGTTGTGTTTCCGAATGCTGATTACAAGTTTTATCTTGACGCTTCGCTTGATGTTCAGGCGGAACGAAGGTTTAAGCAAGGTGTGAGCAATCTTAGTCTTGAAGAAATCAAAGAGGCAATAAAAAAACGTGACGAAATTGATAAAAATAAAGCTGAAGGCGCATTAAAAAAAGCTCCTGATGCATTTTATATTGACACATCTGCCTTGACCATAGACAAGGTTTGTGAAATAATATTAAACAAAATCAACAAACAAGGGTTCAAAATGGAAGAAATGGAAGTGGAAAAGGAAGAAGCTCAGAACTCCAAGAGCGCTATCCAGACACAATTAGAAGAGTCTCTGAATAATCTTAGCAATCCTGAAGAAGGACAAATCGTAGAAGGTGAAGTTATTTCGGTTTCTGATGATTATGTTTTCCTTGATGTAGGATGCAAATCAGAGGGTAGACTCCCCGTACAGGAGTTTTCAGGCGATTTGCCAAAAGTAGGGGACAAAGTTCCAGTATTCTTGGCTAAGGTTTTCGGAAAATACGGTCCGGAAATTTCTAAGACAAGAGCAGATTCAAAGCGGATGTGGAAAGAAATTTCACAGGCTTTTAAAGACAAGGTTCCTGTAGACGGTACAATAACAAAAATCGTTAAGGGCGGTTATGAAGTTACACTTGGCGGCGATATTCATGCATTTTTGCCAATCAGTCAGTCAGACAGCCAGAAAGTTGAAAAACCGGAAAGCCTTTTAAATGTTAAATCTAAATTCTACATTGAACGTCTTTATTCAGAAAGTAAAGCAAATGTGGTTGTAAACCGCAGAAAATATCTTGAAGAAGAAATCGACAGAAAGCGCGAAGAATTCTTTAATTCTGTAAAAATCGGTGATACTGTAAAAGGAACTGTAAAGAGCTTTACAAGTTTCGGTGCATTTATCGATCTTGGCGGTTTTGATGGCCTTCTTCATATCAATGATATGAGCTGGGGTCATGTTGCTCGTCCTAAAGATTTTGTAAAGAAAGGTCAGGAAATCGAACTTAAGGTTATCCGCCTTGATCCTGAAGAAAAGAGGATCAATCTTTCGTTGAAGCATTTTACAGAAGATCCGTGGATTCATTTTGAAGAAAAATATCATGTAAACGATATCGTAAAAGGTAAAGTTACAAAACTTACAGATTTCGGTGCATTTATTGAACTTGAAGAAGGAATCGAAGGTCTTGTTCATATCAGTGAATTCTCTTGGACAAAGAAAATCAACAAGCCGTCTGATATGCTTAAAGTCGGTGATGAAGTTGAAGCGATGATTCTTGGTTATGATATCCAGGCGGGTCGCGTATCTCTTGGAATTAAACAGGTTACTGCTAATCCGTGGGATTCTATTGCTGAAAAATATCCTGAAGGAACAAAAGTAAACGGTAAAGTTGTAAAAGTTACTAATGCCGGTGCATTCGTTCAGTTGGAAGAAGGTATTGACGGTTTCCTCCATGCAGATGATATTTCTTGGACAAAGAAAGTTAAGCATCCTGGCAGTGAATTGTCAGAAGGTCAGGAATTGGAAGTTGTTGTTACAGAATGTGATCCTGAAAACCACAGAATCAGAGTTGGTATTAAACAGCTTTCTGATAATCCTTGGAAACAGTTTGCAGAAGAATACAAGCCAGGTTCTACACTTGAAGGCGAAATTACTTCTATTACAGATTTTGGTGTTTTTGTAAAAGCTCCTAACGGAATTGAAGGGCTTGTAAATAAGTCTAATCTTAGCGAAGAACGTGAAACTCCGTATGAAGAAGCTGTGAAAAAATACAATGTAGGCGATAAAATTAATGTTTATGTTGTTGATGTAAATGTTGATAAAGAAAAAGCAGCCTTTTCTGTAAGAGAATTCAAGAGAAAGCAGCAGCGTGATGAAATTTCTCAGTATATGTCATCATCTGGAAATGACGATGACGGAGCATATACGCTTGGTGATTTCTTGAATACAACAAAAAACTAAATGTCTTATGAAAGCAGTTCTTAATATTTGTGTTTAGAACTGCTTTTTTAGATAATTTAGATTTTTTTATAAGCGCATTGTTACTGCTTGGTTGCGGTGGCAATGCGTTTTAAGTAAAAAAAAATCTGCGATGGATAAAGCATTTGTTTGTGCAAGTCCTGTTTCTAAGGATTTGCTTGAGATTATAAAAAAAACAGCATCAACTAATTCTCCCGTACTTTTGCTCGGCGATGTTGGTTCTGGAAAAAAAACTTTTGCTGAGCTGATTTATCAGAATTCTGTGCGCAGAAATTTTCCTTTTTTCTGTTATAACTGTAGAAAAGGTGAACTTGTTGATTTAAAAAAAGTTTGCTCGGAAAACGGCGTTGTTTATCTTGAATTTGTTGAATGTTTGTCTGAAGATTTGCAGAAGCAAATTCTTGAAGTGATCCAGGAAAAAGTTGAAATAAAAATAATTGCCGGAACTTCGGAAGATCTTTCTGGGTTTGTTCAGAATGGAAGTTTTTCTGAAGAGCTCTTTTTCAGACTGAATGTTTTTCCGGTAAGAATACCGTCTCTGAAAGTAAGAAAAGAAGATATAGTTCCATTGGCGGAATATTTTGCTGAATTTTTTGCTGATGAGTATGGTAAGAATTCTTTGAAGTTTTCGGATGCGGCAAAAAAAGCATTGGAAGACTACCAGTGGCCAGGCAATATTCTTGAATTAAAAGATGTTGTTTCCAGATGTGTTCTGATATGCAGAAATTCTGTCGTGCAGACCTCTGATTTGCATCTTGTTGCTTCGCTGCAGGAAACTTCTGAAGAACTTGAGTTTTCTTTTGAAGATGAAGATAAAACTTTAAAAACAGCATTGAATGTGTTCAAGCGTCAATATGTTTTAAAAATATTGGATGAATGTGGCTGGAATCAGACTAAGGCAGGAAAAATGCTTGGAATTCAGCGTACTTATGTTTCTAGACTGATGAAAGAATTGCACATTCGGGAAATAAGCAGCAGGCTGGAATAAAAGCAGTAAAATAGGCTGGTTTATTGTTGTTGGAGGAAAAAATGGAAGCTAAATTTGAAAAAGCTACAGTTGGTGAAAAATTTACATATTTCTTTTCATCTTACCGTAAAATTCTTCTTGTTCTTCTTGCGGTTGTTGTTGTGTTTATTCTTGGTTATGGAATTACAACTGCGGTTGTTTCAAACACAAGCAAGGCTGGCTTGGAAGATATAGATTCAATTTCTTATATCCTGACAAAAGATTCTGCAAATCTTTCGGATGAGGACCTTGAAAAGCGCAGAGCAGCTGCTCTTTCTTCACTTGAAAAATACAACGGAAAATCTGGGGTTGTGGGTGTTCGCGCAAATATGCTTTCTGCTGAAATAAAATATTCGCAGGATGATTATGAGGCTGCGGCTTCGTTTTGGAAAACTGCTGCAGAAAAAGGAAAAAAATCTTATACCGCACCTTTGAGTTATTTTAACGCGGCTTCTGCTTATGAAGATGCCGGAAAACTTGATGAAGCGGAATCTTGCTATGGAAAAGTTGTTTCTTATAAGGATTTTGATCAGATTACTCATGCGAAATTTAATCTTGGTCGTGTAAAAGAAACAAAAGGTGATAAGGCTGGTGCTGTAGAAGTTTATTCTGAATTGTTCGGTTCTGTTCCGGACGATTCTTGGGCAAAACTTGCAGAGTCAAGACTTATTGCTTTGGAACTTACGGATAAAGAATAAATTTTTCTTCTTTAGAATATTTTTTTTGATGAGGCAGATGTGAAAAAAATAAGAAGTTTTACAATTTTTTTATTTTTTATCTGCCTCTTTTTATTTTCCGGTTGCGGTCTAGATACTTATTATGTTCTTGACGGACCGGGGACTGCTTATAATTCGCCGTCTGTTGATTCGTCATCATATACTTCTCAAACTGTATATTCTTCCGCTTATTTTGATTTTTCCACCACAGATGGAAGCGGTAATAATAAATCTAGCGGTGATTTTACCTTTGAAGGAACTGCTGTTTATTATAAAATTTATAGAGATTATACCTTGATGAATTCTCATCGGAGTACAGTTGATTCTCTTGTAACTTCTACAAATGCTTCTTCTTCTGCGACAAAAATAATTCAGGATTATAAGTATGTGCAACTTGGTTCTAATGAGGGAAGTCTTTCTCCTTTGATTCCGGAGTGTGGCAGTACTCAAAGAATTTATATACGGCTTACAAATTATGGTTCTTCTGCTGACTGGCAGGCGGAAATAAGAATTCAGAATGAAAATGGAACTGTTGTGCAGAAACGCTATATTCCTATGCGGACGGAAAAGTCCAAAAGGTTTGATTTTGGCCGCAAAAATTCTAATGGTGACTATGATCATCCAAAGGAAGGCGACGAAGATGTTTGTTGGTCTTCAACTTCATCTGCGGAAAACATGTGGTATGTGAATTTGTATGCGGTTTCTGTTGGTCGTGATAATACTTTTACTTCTTATTACAGTCCGGTTCTTTGGCTTGGTTCTGTTGCTATCGATCAAAGTTCAGAAGATAATTAAAAGGGCTTGTAAAAAAAAGTTATTTTTATTATATTATCTAAGTCGGTGCTTTAGCTCAGTTGGATTAGAGCAGCTGCCTTCTAAGCAGCAGGTCGCAAGTTCGAGCCTTGCAAGCATCATAGTTGTCAGTCTAACAGGCTGACATTTTTTTTGTTTTATGCACTTTTCAAACGGACATTTTTATTCAGTAAGCCAATATTATAAAGAACTTTTCGGAACTAAAATTTATAAAATCAGTTTGGATGCCGGTTGTACATGTCCTAACCGCGACGGAACAAAGGGGGTCGGCGGATGTATTTTTTGCGGAGAGTCTGGTTCCGGGGATTTTGCCGCAAACAGATTTCTTTCTGTAAAAAATCAGGTTGAACAGGGGAAACTTATTGTTTCCGGAAAAATAAAATCGGCGCAGAATGTAAAGTATATTGCTTATTTTCAGAATTTTACTTCCACTTATGGCGATGAAAATGTTCTTGTGCAAAAATATGAAGAGGCACTTTCGTGCAAGGATGTTGTCGGACTTGCGCTTGGAACCCGCCCGGACTGTATTTCCGATAAAATGCTGGAAATGCTTTCGGAGCTTGCAAAAAAACATTATGTAAGCATAGAGCTTGGACTTCAAACTTCAAATGAAAAAACTTCTGAATACATCCGCAGAAAGTACAAAAATGAAATCTACTTGCAGTGTATAGAAAGGATAAAGCAAAAAGCAGATATGCACATTGTAACTCATTTGATATTCGGGCTTCCTTTTGAAACGGAAAAGGATATGCTTGATTCAGTGCGATTTTCGGTTGCTGCCGGAACTGACGGAATAAAAATTTCTCTGCTTCATGTTTTAAAAAATACAGATTTGCAAAAAGAGTTTGAATCCGGAAAATTTTCCGCAATGGAAATGTATGATTATTTTTATTTGATTGGAAAGGCTGTTGAAATTATTCCTGAACATATAGTTCTTCACAGGATTACCGGTGATGGAGCTAAGAAAAATCTGATTGCGCCTTTGTGGACCGGAAACAAGCGTTTTGTTTTGAATGAACTGAATAAATATCTTTGCGAAAATAATATTGTTCAAGGTAAAAAAAACAGAAACCGCTCATAATCGTTGAATCATTTTGTAGCCGTTTTCATTTTTTATGATTTCAAAATCGTTTGCACCGATGCTTTCCATTGATTTTCTTATCCTCGAAACAAGGCAGTAAATTGTATTTTTCTTGCACGGTTCTGATTTTTTTGAAATTTCGTTCTGCAAGATTGCGGTTTCAACGTTTTTTCCTAAGTTTTCATAAAGGGTCTTAAAAAGAATCAGAGCGCTTCCTTTCAGAATATTCTGGATTTTTGCGCTCGGATTTTCTTCTTTTGCGAATTTTTCGGTCTGTTTTCTAATTTTTTGCCAGTTGTTTTCAAATTCTTTAAAAATTTCGATGTTTTCTTCTGTTGTTGTTTTTTCCAGTTTTTCGTTGTCAATTATTTCTGAAATAAGGTCTATTACGGGTTCAAATTCTTCAACTTGAATTTTAGGATCATGGTAAATTATTTTAAGCAAATTTTTCCAGAAAAAAGCGGTTGATTCTGCATGTGGTGTAGGTTCGTTAAAAAATATAACCGGAATATAAAGTTTTTCGCTTTTCAAAAAATCATAAATATTAAAAACATGATGATTGTACAGAAAATAGTCGTAAACAATAAAATCCGGAACGTTGTCATCATCTAAAACAGCGCAGAACAACTTTGCGTCTGAATCGAATAATTTTGATTCATATCCGCTAAGTTCCAGTTTTGTTTTAATTTTTTGCGCAGTTTCCAGATTTTCCGGAAGCGAGTAAATAAAAACTCTCATACGGTAATTAAAGTGCAAAAGTACTGAATTTTCAAGACTTGATTTTTCAATTTTGTTCCGCTCTTTGAACGGAAGATTTTTTTCTGTTCAGGTGTGTCGTGTTGCTTGACTAAGACGCTTTTTTTTTAGATTATTGAATTATGGAAAATGTTGTTCTCAGTCGTGCGTATTTAGAAACACTTTCATTTTCAGAACTTTTAAAGATTGCTGATAAAGACGGAATTGATGTTCCTGAAGATTTTAATAGAAATTTCCTTATAGAAGAGATTTTGGAAGTTCAAGAAGATTTTGAAAAAATTGAACTTGATGACATGATAATTTCTGATGAAGAATCTGAAAGCCCAAAGGAGGACCTTGTTCCCCGCGCTTATAATTCTACGGAAGTGGAAATGGTTTTGCGCAATCCCGCATGGGCTTTTGTTTATTGGAACATCAGTGAGTCGGACAGAATTTCTCTTGAAAAAGCGTTCGTAAGTCAAATGTGGTTAAGAGTGAATTCTTTTTCTGAAAAAGATCAGGTGAAGCCTGATGAATTTTTTGACATACAAATTTCAAAGGAAGATAACGGGCAATACGTTCTTTTGCCTCAGAATAAAAAATTTTTCCGTGTTGATTTGCTTTTTAACCTTGATAATTTTGTAGATATTTTAGCCTCTTCAAAAATTCTTGAAAAACCGCGTGGAACAGAACGATTTGCCTCTTTTCAGCCGGGGAACCTTGGGTCTATGTCCGAGATTATGAAACTTTCTGGAACAGAAACTCTATTGCTTGAACATTATAAAAATCATCGGGAGTCTTTTTCATAAAATGTCAGAAAAAAAGTTATTATTTGTTTTTAATACAAGTCAAGAATATATAAAGCATACAGGTGCGGATGCGGAAAAATTTGCCGCAGAGCAGAGTTATTTGTTTGAAACAATTTCGAATGTCTATCTTCCGCTCTTAAAAATGCTGGAAAAATTTGACCGGGAAAAATTACCTGTAAAATTTGCAGTTGTGCTTACTCCTGTTTTATGCACGCTTCTTGAAGATCCGGACGTTCAGCAGCAATATGTTGACTGGCTTGATAAAAAAATTGAATTCGGAAAAAAAGAACTTGAGCGGGTTGCTGGTAACAGCGCTCTTTCTGATGCAGTTACGTTGTGTCTTGAAAAAGCGGAAAATGATAAAAATGATTTTGAAGGCTTTGAACGTCGTCTTGTAAAACGTTTCGCGGAATTCCAAAAGAAAAATATTATAGAAATTCTTGCGACTTGCGGAACTGATATTTTTTTACCGCATTACAATGATATGCCGGAGATTTTGGGCGCGCAGGTTGAAGCCGGAATTTTTGCTTACAGGAGTTTTTTCGGCAGTATACCAGACGGATTTTGGCTTCCGGAACTCGGTTACTATGACGGAATTGAAAAAATTTTGCGTTCTTATGGAATGAATTATACGATTCTTGATTCAAAAAGTTTTCTTTTCAGTGAAATCGAACCTAAGAACGGACTGTTTTCTCCGGCGCGCTTTTCAAATGCGCTAGTTGCTTTTGGAAGAGACGGATTTTCTGATAAAGAGATTTTCGGCTCGGAAGGCTATGCTTTCAATACTGTTTACCGTTCGGAAAACCGCGATGTGGCTTTCTCTCTTCCGTTGAAAAATATTTCCTCATTTGTAAAACCGGAAACTTCTCGTTATGCGGTCGGCTATAAATATTGGAATAAAGGTGCCGATTCCGAATCAGGAATTTCTGATCCCAGTGATATAAGAAACGTTTATTCAAAAGGTGATGCAATGCGTCAGTGCATTGCGGATGCGGAGGATTTCGTTCAGAAGAAATGCGAGAAACTTTTTCAGGCGGAAAAACTTCTTCCGGAATCAAAGGATGTTTCACTTGTAATTACAATAAATATTTCAAAAATGCATGATTCCTGGTTTGAAGGAATGGACTGGCTGGAACAAGTTTTCAGAAAAATCTGTCAAACTCAAATTCAGCTTGATGTTCCGAAAAGTCTTGCCAAAGCGCCTTTTGAACTTCAAAGAATAATTCCATATTATGGTGCTTCCAGTGGAGTCGGTTACGGAGAAGACTTGCTCTCCGGGAAAAATAACTGGATGATGCGCTATGTCCGCAAAGCTGCTGAACGCATGGTTGATCTTGCAGATCGTTTTCCTGCGGATACCGGTTTAAAAGCCAGACTTTTAAATCTCGGCGCAAAAGAACTTATGTTTGCGCAGGGATCCGGCTGGGCAAAAATGATTCATAATGGAATTTTTCCCGATTATGCTACAATGCGGTTCAAACAGAGCATAAACGATTTTACCGCAGTGTTTGATGCTCTCGGTTCAAATACTGTAAGCACGGAATGGCTCACAAAACTTGAGAACGAGCATCAGATTTTCCAGTGG
>CAYXDA010000051.1:0-11806 GCA_964463615.1 uncultured Treponema sp. | reverse complement strand
GTAATATTATTTATACATCTTGGTAATTGTTCTATGGTAAAATTCTTTTCGTCATAAAAATTTGTGTTTGTGCTATAAATTACGATTTTCATAAATTTTCTTTGCCATATTTAAAAGGATTTCTTTTTGATTTTGCGACGGATCGTCAAGAACAGTTTCAAAAAGTTCATTCAGAATGGAACCCAGTTCTTTTCCTGCCGGAATTCCGCTTTGTATTAAATCTTTTCCGTTTATTGCAAGCGATTTTAGGCTTAGAGCTGAATTCTTTGCTTCTTCTTTTTCTATCCGTTTTTTGAATTCCAGCAGAAGAGCGCATGTCGGACTGTTTTTGATTCTTATTGCTTTGTTGTGCATTCCGTAAATGTCTGCAAGCCGCAGGTCAAAAAGATTGTCTATGTTTTCTGTTTTTACTTTTACTATAAAACGGCGTACTGCTGAATCTTTCCAGTTCGGTTCATAGTTGAACATATGGTTTTCTATAAGATGGCAGATGTCACCGATTTCTGCGTTGGAAAATTTCAGTCTGAACAGCATTCTTTTTGCAATTTCCGCAGAATAATGTTCGTGTCTGTAAAAAGTTATGTTTTCTCCCTGCGGTGTTTTAACAATTCGTTTTGCTTCTGGTTTTCCTATGTCGTGAAGGAGTGCGGCAACTCTTACGTTCGGCTTGTTTTTTGGCGCTCCGTCACAAGAATAAAAAAGATGGTTCAGAACGTCAAAATCGTGGAATCCCCTGGAGTCGCTTTGAACGCAGCCTTTGCAGCTGTCGAATTCCGGCATGAAAGTATGAAGAATTCCTGTTTTTTCCATTAATTTTAATCCGTCCGAAGGTTTCTCCGCTTTTAAGAGCTTTAAAAGTTCATCTCGGAATCGCTCCAGGGAAATTGATTTTATTTTTTCCTGAACTTCAGGCTTTTCCACAGCTTCAAGAGTTTTTGCTTCTATCTTAAAATTCAGTTGCGCTGAAAATCTTATTGCTCTTATAGGTCTTAATCCGTCCTCCAGAAACCGTTCTTCCGGATTTCCCACGGTTCTTATCAGTTTTGATTTTATGTCCTTTTGTCCCCCGAAAGGATCTTCTATTTTTCCGTCTTTGAGCGATGCTGCTATTGCGTTCATTGTAAAATCGCGGCGGCTTAAATCTTCTTCAAGGTTTCCTGTGAATTCCACTTTGTCCGGATGTCTTCCGTCTGAATAATCGCTTTCGGTTCTGAAAGTTGTAACTTCAATTTCGCTTCCCATAAAGTGAACTGTAACGGTTCCGTGCGCAATTCCTGTCGGAATCACTTTTCTGAAGATTTTTTTTACTTGCGCCGGAGTCGCATCTGTTGTTACATCCCAGTCAGAAGGTGTTTTTTTCATAAGAACATCGCGGACGGCTCCTCCGACAAGATACGCTTTGTATCCGTTCGCTTCGAATACAGAATTCATTTTTTGTAGGATTTGGGGAATTTTTATTTTTTTCATAAGATTATATTTTCGTACGTTCCGGAATCAGCCTGCATGTTTTTTTTCTGATTTTCTTTTTCCGGCAAGACGTGCTTTATGAATTTCATTATAATCAATAAATATGAAAAATTCTATTCATATTGTAATTTTTACCGGCGGATTTTACCCAAAGCCTTGGGATACGGAAAATTACTGGAATCATTCTTTAAAACCGGATTTTATAATTGCCGCTGATTCTGGTTTGGATACATGTCTTGAATATAAAAAATATTTTTCCGGTAAGTTGGATTTTTCGCCTGATAGGATTCTTGGAGATTTTGACAGCGTTTCGTCAAAAAAACTGCTTTCGGAATTCAGTGATGATATCGTCCGCTCTTTTTCGCGGGATAAGGATTTTACTGATACAGAACTTGCTTTTCAGGCAGCCTGCTGTTTTGCAAAAGAAAAAAATGCCCAGCCTTTTATAACTTTGGTAGGTGGCGACGGCGGAAGAGTTGACCATTTTTTGAATATTGTAGATTCATTCCGTTCTGATTTCCATCCGGATGTGTGGCTCTGCGCTTCTCAGCAGATTTGCAGCTTACAAAAAGGCTGTGAATATTGTCTTTGCGGGCTTGAGTTGAATGATGACATTTCCGTTGCGAATGTTTTTGGCAAGGGAAACAGAATTGAAACTAAAGGATTTTTGTGGGAGTCAAATCTTTTTGCAAAAAAAAATATGCCGAGCATAAGCAACAGAATTGCCCCGGAAGTCTTAGAAAAAGGAGAGCCTGTTTTTATAAAACCCAAAGCCATAGGTTTTTTGCTTGTTTTTCCGCTGCATGCAATTTTGGTGCGTAAAATTTAGGATTTTCGGAATAACCAGAAACCTGCTGGAATTTAAATAGTTTCAAATTCCCTTTGAAATTATCAATGTTGCGGAAATAAAAAACATACATAACACACCTGAAATCGCGGCCATAATCATTAATATAAGATTCAGCAAGTAATAGAGCCGTTTTTTGTTTTTTCTTGCGATACAGAAAGCGGCTTCTATAATTCCTGCTGAACTTATAAAAAAAAGCGCGGCGGAAACAATAACGGCCGTGTTAAGAATTATTATCTGGTTTGAATCCAAAAAAAACTGATAATTTCCTATGGCGTAAAACAATACAAGAACAGAAAGAAAGAGGAAAAGAAAAAGCACTGTTCTTCTTGTAAGTCTGAACAACAGTGAAAGCGAAATTTTTTCAGATTGCTTCTGTCTTGTTTTTCTCATAAACCCTAGTTATACTAAAAAATAAGATTTTTTCAAGTTGAATTTTTATTTTAGAGGAATAAATGAAAAAGTTTTTTAAGAATCTTGTTATATGTTTTTTTATTTTGCTGATTTTTGCTGTCGCCGTGTTTTTTATCGGATGGACTCAAATACGTATAAAACCAGATTGTGTAGGGATTGTAAAATCAAAGACCGGCGGAATTTCGGAAAAAATTGTTTGTCCGGGAAAATTTTCTTGGCATTGGGAATTTCTTCTTCCTACGAATGCAAAATTCACTTCCTTTGAACTGAAGCCGTATGCGATAAGCAAATCTGTTTCCGGAAAACTTCCTTCAGGAGAAGTTTATGCGGAGATTTTGAATGATAACGTTGATTTTTCATATAATTTTGATTTTGATTTTTCAGTTAATATTTCTGCGGAAAAAATTGTAAGTCTTTTTGAGCGCCTGGTTATTTCAGAGCAGAGCGGACTGGAACGCTTTGTTGAACAGGAATGTGATTCCGCTGCAAAAATGCTTTCTTCAGAAATTATAAAAAAGATTTCCCAAGATTCTCTTTATAACCCGGATATTCTTACTTATGAAGATTTGAAATCGATGATAGATTTTAATAAAAGTTTTCCGGAACTTCAGTTTAATTCAATCGTAATAAAGAACTGTAAATATCCGGATTATGAGCTTTATGAAAAATCGCGTTCGGTTTATCTTTCCAATATTGGAAAAATGCCGGTTGAAAACGCACAGAAAAAATAATTTAGGATAAAAAGATGAAAAGATTGTATGCAATCCGCGGTGCCGTATGCGCGGAAAATTCAAAGGAATCGATTTCCGGTGGAACTGTGGAAATGTGTTCGCAGATTTTTGAGAAAAACAAAATCTCTCCGGATGATATTGTTTCTGTTCAGTTTACTCTTACAAAAGATTTGGATGAAGCAAATCCGTGTGCTGCCTTGCGCCGCAACTACAAAGGAATTGATGTTTCAAAAATTCCGCTTTTTTGCAGTCAGGAAGCATATGTGAAGGGCAGTCTTGAAAAGGTTGTGCGCGTACTTGTTACGGTTTATCTTGAACAGGGCTCTGAAATCCAAAATGTGTATATTAACGGCGCGGAGAGTCTTCGTCCTGATTTTTGTAAAAAATAAAAAAAATTAAAAAAAAAGCATTTTTGCTATTGACCTTTTTTTTTAATTTCTATATAGTTTGAAACACGTTACGCAAAACGTAATGCTGCCTTAGCTCAGCTGGTAGAGCACGTGATTTGTAATCTCGGGGTCGTGGGTCCAAATCCTACAGGCAGCTGTTTCCGGGAAGTTGGCACAGTGGGACTGCGGGAGACTGTAAATCTCTTGGGCAACCGGATGGGGTTCGATTCCCTGACTTCCCAAGTTCAACGAGTAAGTATTCTTACTCGTTTTTTTTTGCTTAAATAAAATCGCAATGAAATTTGACAAACTTTTATATATTCTTTAGATTTTAATAAGTTCAAAAATAAGGAAGTAAAAATTAGTTTGAAAGTCAGATTTTGGGGAGTGCGCGGTTCTTTGCCGACACCGGCAACTTCTCAGCAGATTCAAAATAAAATCACAGCTGTAATTCAGCGTATTTCTCCTAAAGATTTGGAGTCTTCTGATGCAAGGGAAAGGTTTATTTCCAATCTTCCGGCATGGCTTTATGGTTCTGTAGGAGGAAACACTCCGTGCGTCCAATTGAAAACTGAAGACGGAAAAGTTTTTTTGCTTGATGCCGGCAGCGGAATACGTCTTTTCGGGAATTCTTCAGAAGCCGCTTCATGCAAACATTTTTATATGTTTTTTTCGCATTTTCATTGGGATCATATTCATGGACTTCCTTTTTTTGCTCCGCTTTTTAATCCGGATGTTTCAATAGATGTTTATTCTTCAGTTGGAAATGCGGAACAGTGTCTTGCACTGCAGCAGTCGAAATCTTTTTTTCCGGTTGAATTTGAAGTTGTTTCAAAAAGAATAACTTTTCATACAATAAAAGAGTCTGATCCTGTAAAAATAGGTGGAACTTCAGTTTTTACTTGCGGAATGTCGCATCCTGGCGGCTCAACCAGCTATGCGTTTGTTCAGAACGGCAAAAAATTTGTTTATGCGACAGATGTTGAGCTTTCTCAAGATGATTTTGTTTCGACAGTTGCGCGTGAAAATGTTTTTAAAGATGCTGATGTGCTTGTTTTGGATTCCCAGTATACTGTTGAAGAGGCCTTGAGAAAAGAGCATTGGGGGCATTCCGCGTTTTGCTATTCGGTTGATTTTGCGGTTCATTGGAATGTAAAGCGTCTGTATCTTTTTCATCACGAACCAAATTATGATGATAAAAAACTTTATTCTATACTTCAGTCAGCCAGATGGTATGCAAAGTTTGTTTGTCATTCTCAGATAGAAGTTTATCTTTCACTGGAAAATCAAGGATTTGAAGTATGAAAAAAAGAAATGTTGCTTTTATTACGTTTTTAGGCTTGATTTTGTTTTTTGTTCTTTTTTCTGTTGTTCAAGTGTTGCCTGTGTCTTCTGAAAAAAACAGCATAGTTGAAAGAATAGAAGTTCCATCCGGAACTTCTTTGCGCAGGGTTTCAAAGGTTTTGCGCCAAAAAAAACTTATCAGAAACAGTTTTTATTTTTATGTCTGCGCAAGAACTCCGGTTTTAAGAAATTTTGTTTTCGGTCCATCCGAATCATTTTCCCTTAAAAGCGGTGTTTATAAAATTTCAAGCGCAATGACTTACGGTGAAATTTTTAAGATTCTTTCTTCCGGACAGCAGGAATATATAAGGATTTCTTTTCCCGAGGGACTTACTGTCTCTAAAATTGCGCAGAAACTTCAGGATTCGGGGGTTTGTTCCGTTCAGGATTTTAAGCAGGCTGCGAACAGTAAGGAACTTCTTGAAGAATACAATATTCAGGGGGATTCTTTTGAAGGTTTTCTTTTTCCTGATACTTATTTTTTTACACCGATGATGACAGGAAAGTCTGTTGTAAAACTTATGGCAGACAATTTTTTTGAAAAAATAAAGACTGTAAGAAATGCATCTTCGCTTTCTTCAAAAGAGCTTTATGACGATGTGATTCTTGCTTCCATCGTTGAGCGGGAATATCGGATAGCCAGCGAGGCGCCGCTAATAGCAAGTGTGTTCAGAAACAGGCTCCGGCATGGAATTGGTCTTTATTCTTGTGCTACGGTTGAGTATATATTGACAGAAATTCAGGGAAAACCGCATCCTGATGTAATTACGTATGATGATCTTGCCATTGATAATCCTTTCAATACTTATAAATGGGCAGGACTTACGCCTGCGCCTATTTCCAATCCCGGACTTATTGCGCTTGATGCGGCGATTAATTCTGCAAAAACGGATTATTATTTTTTCCGCCTCGTCGATGCAGAAGCCGGAAAGCATGTTTTTTCAAAAGATTTTTCAACGCATGTAAACGAGGGTTATATTTATAATACTAAAAAAACTGGAAAATAACAGATAATGTCAGGATTTATTTCTCAGGAAACAATAGACAATGTTATAAATGGCGCGGATATTGTTTCTGTAATAGGCGAATATACGAAGCTTGAGTCAAGAGGCAACAATGATTTTTGGGGCTGCTGTCCTTTTCATGGCGAAAAGACCGCTTCTTTTCATGTTGACAGCGACAAGAAGTTCTATCATTGCTTTGGCTGCGGCGCGGGCGGAAATGTTGTAAAATTTATTGAAGAGCAGGAAAAACTCAGTTTTCCGGATGCGGTTGAGCAGCTTGCAAGAAAATTCAATATTCCGGTTAAATATAAGTCCGGTTATGAAAACAAGCCGGATCCTGAACTGAAACTTAAGGAAGAATACACGGAACTTTATGAGCGGACAGCATCTATGTTTCATTACATTCTGATGGAAACAGAACAGGGAAAGTCCGCTTTGAAATATATTGCAGACAGAGGTCTTTCTGAAGAAACTCTTAAAAAATTTAAAATCGGATATGCTCCTGCGGACAGAACTTGGTTAAAGAATTTTCTCTTGAAAAAGAATTTCAGCCGCGATTTTCTTGAAAAATCCGGACTTTTCAGCAAAAAATACCCGGATATTGCCTTTTTTTCAAACAGGCTTATGTTTCCGATTTTTAACAGACAGGGGCAGGTTGTTGCGTTCGGCGGACGGCAGTTGGACAGCAATCCCAACAGTCCCAAGTATCTGAACAGCGGAGATTTGATTCAGTATAAAAAGGGCGAAACGTTATATGCGTTCAATTTTGCAAAGAAAGCCATAAAAGAAAATAAAAAAGTTATTTTCTGTGAAGGTTATATGGACTGCATTGCCTATCATCAGTGCAAAATTGAATTTGCGGTTGCTCCTCTTGGAACATCCCTTACGGAAGAGCAGATAAAAATAGTTCGTCCTTTTGTTGATGAGGTTCTTCTTTCTTTTGATGCGGACGGAGCGGGGCAGAAAGCGACTTTGAGGGCTATACTTATGGTTCGGAGTGCAGGGCTTTCATGCAGAGTTATAAGAATTGAAGGCGGAAAAGATCCTGCGGAATTAATGCAGAATTTCGGTGAAAAAATATTGACGAATGCGGTTTCTTCTGCTATCTTAGATAGCGACTTTTTACTGTCTAGACTAGCGAGATTGTATCCTGTTGATACGCCTGAGGGAAAAACTAAAGCCGCGCTTGAATATTTTCCTTATCTGGATTCGCTTAAGTCCGATATGTTAAGAGAGTCATGTCTTACGCAATTATGCGAGGCGTTCAATTTAAAGCCGGAGGCCGTGAAGAAAGATTTCGTAAATCGTGAGCAAGCCCGTCAGCGTCTTAATAACCGGCAGCCAGAAAATAGTACTAATCAGCAAAAAATAAAACTTAATGCAGAATTAAGAAGTCTTCTGGCAATAATTGCTGATCTTGAAAAGTATTCACTTATCCGCAACGAACTAAATCCTGATGATTTCGAAGATTCTTCCGCTAAAAAGCTTTTTAAAATTCTTGAGGAATGCTACAAAGAAAACAATTTGACTTTTACATCTTTACTGAGTCATTGCGATGATCAAGAGTTGTCGGGCATTATTACAGAAGTGGTTTCGCTCGGGGAATTCAAGGATAATACGGAAAATGCCGTAAAAGATTCAATCCGGATGCTAAAGTCAAAAAGCGTTGAGCGGCAGAGAGACAAACTGATGGAACAAATACGGAATTTCAGTGCTGTTACCTCTGATGATAAGACGGAATTTCAGAAGCTTCTTTCAAGAAAAATGGAATTGGACAAAAAACTAAAGTCCTTAAAGAATTAAAGGTGAAGAAATGGACCAGGAATTAAATCCTTCTATTCAAAAAATTCTGGATTACGCAAAAGATAAATCTGGAATCACTTATGATGAAATTTCTGTTCTCGTAGGACAGGATTTTGTAAATTCTTCGGAAATGGAGCAGGTGCTTCAGCTTCTTGCTAAACAGAATATTGAAGTTATTGAATCAGGGTTGGATCTTGATGAAGATGGCGGTGAAGACGAAGATATTTCTGTTGAAGATGATGAAGATGTGGTTTCAGACGATGAAGATCTTGTTGATGATGTTGACGATGACAAATCTGAAAAAGTAAGGCTGGTTAATGGTGATAAAGAATCCAGTATAGATGATCCTATACGGCTTTACCTTAGAGAAATCGGAAAAGAAAATCTTCTTACTGCTGAGCAGGAAGTTATTCTTTCTAAAAAAATGGAAGACGGAAACAATATTATAAAAGATGTTGTTTTGAAATCCGGAATAATGATTCCTGAATTCTTTTACATTGCTGTAAAGGCGTTTACAAGAATTGATCAGCATGAACCTGGAAAGGCACGCAAAGAAATCAATGAAGAAATGGCGGAAAAACGCCGTTTGAAAAGTTGTTATGGTGAATATATAAAGCCAGTACTTCAGGAAATGAAGCAGTATATGGCTATAAAGGAAAATCTTTACAAAACAGAACAGTCAAGCAGAATTTTTGATAATCCTCAGCTTGTTGCTCTGCGGGAAAAAATTCAGCCTCAGCTTCAGAAAGTAGAAATTCAGACGGAAGAATTGGATAAGTTTACTCAAAAATTCCGGGATGCAAGAAACAAGATAGAAGAATACCGTCAAAAGCAGGAAAAGAAAATGAAGGAGCTGCGTATTTCAAACACAGCGGAACTTCGTTCTTTAGGACGACGTATTTCTATCCGTTCTGAATCTGCCAAAATAGAAGCGGAACTTAACATGACAACTGATGATATCCGCGATATTTATACACAGATTCAAAAAATAGACCGTAAATTAAGCCGTCTTGAATATGAATTTGAAAATACAATTGACGAAATTCTTGAAAAAGCGCAGGAAATAAAGAGAGGAAGCATTATGATGGAGCAGGCTAAAAACCGTCTTATCAATGCAAACCTAAGGCTTGTTGTTTCAATTGCAAAAAAATACACCAACCGTGGACTTCAGTTCTTTGATCTTGTTCAGGAAGGAAACATAGGTCTTATCAAGGCTGTTGAAAAATTTGAATATCGCAAAGGATTTAAGTTTTCTACTTATGCGACATGGTGGATTCGCCAGGCAATAACAAGATCTATTTCCGACCAGGCAAGAACAATTCGCGTTCCTGTGCATATGATAGAGCAGATAAACAAAGTTGTTCGGGAATCAAGACAACTTTTGCAGAAACTTGGCCGGGAACCTTCTGATGATGAAATAGCTCAGCAGCTGGGCTGGCCGGTTGCCCGTGTAAAACAGGTAAAGAGCGTGGCGCGAGAGCCTATTTCTCTTGAAACTCCGATCGGTGAAGAAGAAGATTCTTCTTTGGGCGATTTTATCGAAGATAAAGAAGTTGAAAATCCTGCTACACAGACTTCATACAAACTTTTGCAGGAACAACTCCGTCAGGTTCTTGGAACTTTGCCGGCCCGCGAACAGGAAGTTCTGAAGATGCGCTTCGGACTGGATGACGGTTATTCTCTTACGCTTGAAGAGGTTGGACTTTACTTTAATGTAACCAGAGAGCGTATACGTCAGATAGAAGCCAAGGCTTTGCGCCGGCTTAGACATCCAAGACGTGCAAACGGGCTTAGAGATTACATAGAAACCTGATTGGGCAGAATTGAAAATATGTTTGAGTTCTTCTTTTAAATCATCGTTTTTAAGAAGAACTTTGTAGACATATTTTCTTTTTTTCTATATAGTTTTAAGATACATCAGTAATTTAAGGAAAATTTTACAATGGTAACAACAGAAATCTTTGATCGTCTAAAAAGTCTTCAGGTAATTCTTGGCAGAAAATATGAACTTGAAACAAAAATCGAAGAATCGCCTAAGCAGTTAAGTTCTCAGGACGAGCTACTTGCCCGCATGAAAAAAGAATATATTGAAAAGAATAAAGAATACGAAGCCGTAAAAGAAAGAGTCGGAAAACTTAAAATCGAGCTTGACGAAGCTGTAAAAACACGTGAAGACGGTGAAAAAAATATGGATAATATTACAACTCACCGCGAATACGAAGCTTTGGACAAGCAAATCTCTGAGGCATCTGCAAAAGAAGCGGAAGTTCGCAAGGAACTCCAGAAAGAAGAAAAAACTTTTGCAGAACTTAATGATATTCTGAAAACTAATGAGGCTATTATCAATGCTACTGAAACAGAATTGAATGAAAGCAAAAAGGCGCTTGATTCTCAGCTTAATTCATATAAATCTGAAATTGCAGATTTGAAAAAGCAGGAAGAAAAAGTTATTCCTGGTCTTGATCAGGAAATCCTTTTCAAGTTTGAACGTATTATTCAACGTAATGCAGAAGGTATTGTTGCTGTAAAAAATGGCGTTTGTACAGGATGTCATATGATACTGCCTGGTCAGTTTGCAAACGAAGTTCATGAGGGTGACAGTATCTTGTTCTGTCCGTACTGCAGCAGAATTCTTTATTATGAAGAAGTTTCTGAAGATGAGCAGATTGCTTACTACAATGATACAGGCAGTCTTGCTGATTCTGATGAAGAACTTGAAGATGAATTTGAAGACGATGAAGACATTGAGTCTTCTGATTTTGAAGACAGTGATTCTGAGTCTATTGATGAAGAAGATCTTGATGACTCTGAATCAGACGCAGAAGAGTAGGTGAACAATACAGACGGGGATGTGATCGCACCGGGATTTTTTATGATAAAAATTTCCGGTGAGGAAAGTCCGGGCTCCACCGGAAAAAATGCCGGATAATTACCGGGCTGATAAGGCAGATGTATGTGTATGCATATCCCTTGTCAGACAGATAGTGCAGCAGAAAATATACCGCCTGAAAAGGTAAGGGTGAAATGGTGGCTTAAGAGACCACCGCGTAAATAGTAATATTTACGGCAGTGCAAACCTCATTTGGAGCAAGACCGCGCAGAAGTTTGTTTTTCCGGAATTATACTTCGGGTAGGTTGCTAAAGCCTTTTGGCAACAAAAGGTTCGGATAGATGGTTGCTGGTTGCTAATGCAATTTACAGAACCCGGCTTATTTCCCGTCTGTTTTTTTTAGTGGATTATGATTAGTGGAAATATAGGCAAACGTAACAGCAATTTTGTAAGAAATCTCATTTTTTTTATATTAGGGCTTGCTGTTGTTGTCTGCGCCTCGTTTTTTTTAGTAAAAAAATTAAGAAAAAACATAGCGTCTTCCGCTAACAGAACGACTATAACAAAGGCCTGGAAAGGTTACGATTATCAGAAAGTTTATGAATTGACGCAACAGATGCTTGATGAGAATCCTTTTAATAATTTTGCGCTTACTTATCATGGATATGCGGCGTTTTTTCTTGCAGTTTCTTCTTTGGATACTTCGGTCGGGCAAAATTATCTTGATGATGCCATTAATTCAATCAGAGTTGCCATTCTTTATGCAAATAAATCATCTGTGCCGCAACTGAAATACATGCTTGGAAAATCTTATTTTTATAAGAATACATCTTCATCATATTATTATTCGGATCTTGCTGTAAAATATCTTCTTGATTCAAAAACACTTGGTTATAAAGCGGATGATGTGTCTGAATATTTAGGGTTGAGTTATGCTACTTTAGGACTTCCTAAAGAAAGTATTCAGTATTTTACTG
>CAYXDA010000050.1:0-11980 GCA_964463615.1 uncultured Treponema sp. | reverse complement strand
GCCTTTCCCTACGCACGCACTTCGTTGCGTGCTACCCATTCTGCGGGGCGGAAAATTTTTTGCACCTTGCCCCGCAACGCCCCGTAAAACTTAAAAAAAAATCAATATAAAAATCAGAATATTACCCAAATAAAAATATTTTATTGAGAATTTTTAATTTTTTTCTTGACGAACTATTTTTTGTCTTATTATTTTTATAATAACATAAGAAAATGGGATAAAAGATGGCACAGGAAAATGAAAAGAAAGCTGAAGATCAGAACGAAGAAAAAGTTCAGACTTCTGAATCTGAAGAAACAACTTCGGAAAAAAAGGCCGAAGATGTAAACACTGATGCAAAGAAAGAGCCTGAAAATACGTCCGGTGCTGACGGAGCCGAATCTGAAAAAAAAGAAGTTTCGCCGGAAGAAAGAATTGCTGCATTGGAAAAAGAAGTTGCAGAACTTAAAAATCAGGCGCTTTACAAGGCTGCCGAAAATGACAATTGGCGAAAACGTATGATGCAGCAGAAAGATGACGCAGTTGCTTATGCAAATGCGTCTCTTTTAAGCGATTTGCTGGACAGTCTTGATAATTTCGACAGGACGCTTGAAGCTGCAAAGGACGCAAAAGACGCAAAGTCTATTGCGGACGGAATTAAAATGGTAAATAAAAACCTTGTTACAATGCTTGAGTCTAAGTACGGACTTAAAAGTTTTGGAAAAGAAGGCGATGAATTTAACCCGGATGAACACGAGGCGATTGGTCGTACAGAAGACGAAAATGCTAAAAAGGAAACTTTGAAGCAGGTTTATCTGAAAGGTTACCGGTTAAACGACAGAATCATCCGCCACGCAAAAGTTATGGTGAGCGTTCCCGCTGGCGGGAACTGATTGATCGGAGGGCATAAAAAAAATTGCGTAAGCAATTTTTAGCCCATCCGCATTAAACTTTTAAATTGTAATTAATTAAGGAGCAATATTATGTCTAAAATTATTGGTATCGACTTGGGTACAACAAACTCTTGTGTTGCCGTTATGGAAAACGGAGAACCTGTTGTTATCCAGAATTCAGAAGGTGGTCGTACAACTCCATCTATCGTAGGTTTTACTGCAAAAGGAGACCGTGTTGTTGGTCAGCCAGCTAAGAACCAGATGGTAACAAATCCAAAAAACACAGTTTATTCAGCAAAACGTCTTATTGGTCATAAATATAGCGAACTTCAGGGCGAAGCAACAAAACTTCCGTACACTGTTATAGATAACGGTGCTGATGTTCGTGTGGAAATCGAACAGAACGGACAGAAAAAGCAGTATTCTCCTCAGGAAATTTCAGCATTCGTTCTTCAGAAAATGAAGAAAACTGCGGAAGATTATCTTGGAGAACCAGTTACAGAAGCCGTTATTACAGTTCCTGCTTACTTTAACGATGCTCAGCGACAGGCAACAAAAGATGCCGGTAAAATTGCCGGTCTTGATGTAAAGCGAATTATTAACGAACCTACAGCAGCTGCTTTGGCATTCGGTTTTAAGCAGGATCAGAACAAAGAAAAAACTATTGCAGTTTACGACCTTGGTGGTGGTACATTCGATATTTCTATTCTTGAACTTGCAGACGGTGTTTTTGAAGTTAAGTCTACAAATGGTGATACTCATCTTGGTGGCGATGACTGGGACCGCGCTATCATCAACTGGTTGCTTAAAGAATTTAAAAACGATACAGGAATTGATTTGTCCGGCGATGCAATGGCTATGCAGCGACTTCGCGAAGCGGCTGAAAATGCAAAAATTCAGCTTTCAAGCCAGACATCTACAGATATCAATCTTCCGTTCATTACAGCGGATGCAACTGGTCCAAAACACTTGCAGAAATCTTTGACACGCGCTCAGTTTGAGCAGATGACAGAAGACTTGTTCGAAAGAACAAAAGAGCCTTGCCGTAAAGCATTGGCTGATGCCGGTATTTCTACAGATAAAATTGACGAAATCTTGCTTGTCGGCGGTTCAAGCCGAATGCCTAAAGTTCAGGAAGTTGTAAAACAGATTTTCGGAAAAGAAGGTTCAAAGGCTGTAAACCCGGATGAAGCAGTTGCAATCGGTGCTGCAATTCAAGGCGGTGTTCTTAAAGGCGATGTAAAAGACATTCTTTTGCTTGACGTAACTCCGCTTTCTTTGGGAATTGAAACAATGGGCGGCGTAATGACAAAGCTTATTCCGCGAAATACAACAATTCCTACAAAGAAGAGCCAGGTATTCTCTACTGCGGCAGACGGTCAGACTGCAGTTTCTATTCACGTACTTCAGGGTGAACGCGAAATGGCTGCTCAGAACCGAACATTGGGTAACTTTGACTTGGTTGGTATTCCTGCGGCTCCAAGAGGAGTTCCACAGATTGAAGTAACATTTGATATCGATGCCAACGGAATTGTTCACGTTTCTGCAAAAGATCTGGGAACAGGCAAAGAGCAGCATATTCAGATTACTTCTTCTTCTGGATTGAGCGAAGATGAAATCAACCGAATGGTAAAAGATGCAGAAGCAAATGCTGCTGCGGATAAGGAAAAACGCGAAGCTGTTGATGCAAAAAATGAGGCGGACAGCCTTGTTTATCAGACTGAAAAAACTTTGAAAGAAGTTGGCGATAAAATTTCTGATGCTGACAAACAGAAGATTAATGATGCAGTTGCTGCTTTGAAAAAAGCAATAGAAGGCGGAGACACTTCTGAAATCAAAGCTAAGTCTGAAGAATTGAAACAGGCTTCTTACAAAATGGCGGAAGAAATGTATAAGCAGCAGGGTGCACAGGGTGCTGCAGGTGCCGGTGCAGAAGCAGGCTCAGATTCTGGTGCTAATCCTGGTACAGATTCCAACGCCGGAACAGATTCAAAGTTCAACAAAGGCAAAGCTGATGATGTGGACTTTGAAGTTCATGATGATAAATAGTAAAAAAAAGAGTTTTTGAAGACTCTTGTTTGAAACTATAACTAAATTGCAAGGGCGGAGCGGAAATTCTGCTTAAAAATTGGCTTTGAACAGCCGGTTTGCAAGCGGATTTTCTGTGAAAGCCCTTGTAATTTTTATGCTGCGAATGATATAGTTTTCTATTCGTATAGAAATTTTTATTCTTTCGTTGCCGCAGGTGAATTTTTGCCGCCTATGCTGAATGTGTAAGTGGATTTTCATTTGCAATCGTGCAAAAATAAAAAGGAAACATAAACTATGGCAAAACGTGATTATTATGAAGTTTTGGGACTTCAAAAAGGTGCTACAGAAGATGAAATAAAAAAAGCGTACCGCAAACTTGCTATAAAATATCATCCGGACAGAAATCCTGGTAATAAAGAAGCGGAAGAAAAATTCCGCGAAGCAACAGAAGCGTATGAAGTTCTTTCTGATGAAAAAAAGCGTCCTTTGTATGATCAATATGGTTTTGCCGGTGTTGAAGGAATGGATCAGGGGGGCGGAGGAGCTCAGTATTCGCATGCATTTCATGATTTCAGCGATTTGTTCGGCGGCATGGGCGGCGGATTCGGTGATATTTTCGACAATATTTTTGGCGGTGGTTCAAGCCGCTCTTCTTCGCGCAGACGTTCCGGACCAACGGAAGGCGCAAGTCTCCGCTATGATTTGACAATTTCATTTAAAGATGCGGTTTTCGGAACCAAGAGCGAAATTCATTTTAAGGAGCTCAGTATTCGCATGCATTTCATGATTTCAGCGATTTGTTCGGCGGCATGGGCGGCGGATTCGGTGATATTTTCGACAATATTTTTGGCGGTGGTTCAAGCCGCTCTTCTTCGCGCAGACGTTCCGGACCAACGGAAGGCGCAAGTCTCCGCTATGATTTGACAATTTCATTTAAAGATGCGGTTTTCGGAACCAAGAGCGAAATTCATTTTAAGCATAACGAAACCTGCGAATCCTGCCATGGAACAGGTTGCGCTTCTGGTGCCAGCAGAAAAACTTGTCCTACTTGCAACGGAATGGGGCAGGTAAGAAGAAGTGCCGGATTTTTTGCAGTTCAGCAGACTTGTCCGGATTGCGGAGGAGCCGGTACAAAAATTGATAAGCCATGTCCGGACTGCGGCGGTCGCGGTGTAGTTGAAAAAGCAAAGCGTGTTTCATTTACAATTCCTGCCGGTGTTGATGACGGAAAGCGTATTTCTCTTCCGAAAATGGGTGATGCAGGCGCAAACGGTGGTCCAGCCGGCGATTTGGTTGTTATTTTGCATGTTGACAACCATCCGTTCTTTGAGCGTGGCGGGCAGGATTTGTATTGTGCAGTTCCTGTTTCTTTTACACAGGCAACTTTGGGTGCGAATATTTCAATTACCGCTCTTGATGGCTCAAAAATAGATTTGAAAATTCCAGCCGGAACTTCATCCGGAAAACTCTTAAGAATTCGCGGTGAAGGCGTTCCGTACACAGGAACTTCCAAACGCGGAGATTTGTATGTAAAAATAATTGTGCGAATTCCGCAAAGAATTTCTTCTGCTCAAAAGGATTTGCTTTCGCGCTATATGGAGCTGGAAAATCCGAACTCTGCGCCGCAGATGATTTCTTTAAGCGAACTGGATAATTAGCCGCAGGCGATTATTTTGTTATCAGTTTTGATTTCTGTTTTTGATGGAACAGAAATCAAACTTTTCTGCTTTTTTTTGTTGGCGGCCGCTTTTCTGATGGCGGCGCAATCTGTTTTGCTTATAACTTAAGAATTTCTTAGTCAAACTATTAACTAAAATCAATTTTAACTTATTTTTTCGGGCGAATCTGCCGATACTGTGTTATAATTAGAAATATAAATTTTTGACACACTCGAGGTAGATATGTACAAAACTAAAAGACGAGTCATATATTTTATAATCAATGCTGCTGTTTTGCTTCTTTCGGTAATTTTTTCAATCCTTATTGTATTAAAAAACCAAGATGACAATTCAATGTTTGTTTATATCGGAATTCCGGCTGTAATATTTCTTGGTTTTCTGGTTGCCGGTTCTTCGCTCCGTCATCATACAGACAAATTCTTGCGCATAAAAAATCTTGAGACAGGCTATACAGCGTATATAGCGAAATTTATTGATGCTTTGCGGTTTTGCTATTCTTTTGAAGATTTCTACAAGCAGATTTCTGAAATTCTTGAATTAAAGGCGGACTGCGCAATTCTTTTTATTGACCGCGAAAAAAATTATGTTCTTTATAACAGTCCGGACAGAATTTCTTCATATTATACAACCCGCGATGCTTTGCAGAATAACTTTCCGTTGAACTGGAAGGACGGTTTTTATTATTTGGGAGATAATCTGGGTGTTGTTTCTTCTTATAAACAGGCCCGCGGATTCTTTATTTGCTATCAGGGCAAGCAGTTCTTTGTTTTCAACCGCTACACAATGCTTTTTGATACGGAAATTTATTCAAAACTTACAGAAGAATTCTACCGCTTTATTGAAAGAACAAAAATTATTGCAAATCTTTCAGAAATTTCTTCACTTACAAAAGAGTGGGAGCAGCTTGCGGAAACTCAGGTTTCATTCCTGCCTCATAGTATTCCGGATATTCCGCATCTTAAGATTGCAACTTATTACCGTCCTCTTGTAAATGTTTCGGGAGACTATTATTCAATTTTGCCGATAGACAGTACAAAAACTCTTCTTATGGTTGGAGACGTTTCCGGTAAAGGTTTGCCGGCTGCCCTTATTATGGGTTTGGTAATGAACACTGTTAAGATTATTGAAAACAAGATGGATTTGGTTGGTATGTTGCGTTCTGTCGACAAGGCAATCAAGGGAATGCATTTGCAGGATAAATATACTGTATTGTTCCTTGGTATTGTTGATACTGCGGAAATGAAAATCCGTTATATCAACGCTTCTATGTCAGATCCGATTGTTCTTTCGCGTGCTCCGGACGGCTATCGCATAAAACAGCTTGCTTCAAGTACTTCTATTGTTGGTATTCTTGATATTGATTACGATGAGCTTCAGGTAAGCGAAATGCGTCTTTTCCGCGGAGATACAATTCTTCTTGCTACGGACGGTGTTTCCGAAGTTATGGATGACAGCGGCGTTGAACTTGGTGATACGGAAGAGTATATTCAAATGTTAAAATCCAGCGCTGCAAAACAGCCTCAGCAGTTTGTTGATGATATTGTAGATCTTATTATGCGCTATAACGGTGATAAGCGTCTTCATGATGATATTACAATGATGGTTGCAAAGGTAGGTTAATATGAATCTTTATATTGTTTTGAATTTTTTGCTTACAGCATTTTTCATTTTTGAAACTTTTTACGCCGACCGTTCTTTTGTTGCAGATGAAATAGGCGGAACAGATCCTATTATTCCGAATATTCTTTTGATGGCAGTTAATTCCGGCTTGTTCTCGTTGTTTTTGCTTTGCAGTGATAATATTACTCCGTCTTTGTTTACTATTTTGATGCGGATCAGCTTTGTTATAGAAGCTTGTCTTCTGGTTAATATAGCTTATTGTTTTACTTATTACGCATGGAAATATACGAATACAATTTCATCTATAGAAAAATTTATTCTTTATGCGTTTGCTGTTTTCATCGTGTTCTTCAACTTTAAGGAAATTACAGTTTCCGGAACAGAAGGAATTATTGTGCGTTCTGATTATATTTTTTCTTCAGCTGTAAGGCGCTATTTCCCGTGGACTTGGCTTTCTGTTTATAATTTTGTTTATAAATTTCTTGTTCCTGCATTTATGGCAGTTGTAATGCTTTGCCGCACAGAACAGGTTGGTACAAAACTTGATAAATTCAAAAGTTATATTTATGCGCTTGCTCTTGTTTGTATGTGGGCTGTTGCAGTTTTCTTGTTGTACTCTTCAAAGTTCTGCAAGGCTTATTCGCTTTTGCATAATATTGTTTATATTCCGGTTCTTGTGATTATTCCGCTTGGTTCAAAACTTAATGCCGCACCTTCCGGACGGGGAACACTTTCGTTTCTTGTAAAATCTGTATTTATGTACATCCTTCCTGCATTTGTAATGGGATTGATTTTTATGTTGCTTTACCCGTTGCATTCCAGATTTCCGACATTTTTTATTGTCGGCGGATTTGTTGCTGCAGGATGTGTTCTTTATTTAGTTCAGGCAATTAACAAACTTATTTCCAAATCAAAGTTCGGTCACTCTGCTGATTATGCGGTTGCTTTTGAAAAAGATCTTGCTTCTGTTGATTATAACGGTGAAATGGATGCGATTGCGGACAAGATGTTCCAGATTTTCAAGAATAATGCGGAAGCTTCTTCTATGACTGTTTACATAAACGGCGGAAACGATTCGTATGAAGTTGCTTATTCTTCAACTGGAAAAGCCCATAAACTTTCCGGCAAAGGAAAACTCTTTGAAGAGCTTTTGAACATGAACCGCAATGTTGTAATTTCTTCGCAGGTTGATGCGCTTCATGATTTTTCTGAAATAAGAACTGATATGAAAAAATTCTTTGCGGAAACTTCTTCGGATGCTTTGTTTGTTTTGAACGAAGGTCGTGATGTTCACGGTTTGATTCTTCTTGGACTTAAGGTAAATAAAGAGCATTACAAAGATTACGATTATGCTGTATTTACAAAACTTTTCTCTTATTTCTTTGTATTCGGTTATTTTATGCGGAATATTTCCAATAAGGAAATTATTGGTACTGTAAACCGGGAACTTAGAATGTCCAGCCAGATTATTACTTCTATCCAGGAAAATATAGATGAAGTAAAAAATCCGAAGATGGATGCCGGTTGTATAATGGTTCCTGCGCATAATATTGGTGGTGAATTTGTTGATATGATTCGTCTTACAGATACACGCCATTTGTTTGTTGTCGGAGACCTTAGCGGAAAAGGTATTGCCGCTTCAATGTCAATGGTTATTTTGAAAGCGATTATCCGTGCTTACCTTGCAGAAACTCATGATTTCAAAAAACTTGTTGTAAAAGTAAACCGCTTTATTCGTGACAATCTTTCCAAAGGTACAATTTTTGCAGGAATGTTTGCCATTGTAAATTTTGAAAACGATACAATGTATTACATAAACTGCGGAATTCCTGCAATGCTGTTGTACACAGAAGCATACAATAACGTAATTGAAATTCAGGGTGAAGGACACATTCTTGGATTTGTAAAAGACTTGACTCCTTATGTTTCTGTAAAGCAAATAAAATTGAATAAGAATGAAATTGTTCTTGCTTGTACAGACGGATTGATTGAATCCAGATCGTTGCGCGGTGAAAAGTTCGGAAAAGACAGAATCCAGCGCTATATGGTTGCAAATGCAATGTATCCTGCAAGCAGAATGGCTCAGTTTGAGTATGATGAACTTGTAAAATTTATGTCTCATGAAATGGAAGATGATGTCAGCGTTCTTGTTCTGAAGTATCTTCAGTCTAATGCTTCTGAAAAAGCAGAGGAAGAAAAACAGGCTGAGCAGGCTGCGGCGGAAGAAAATCCTGCTGAGCAAAACGGTTAGTTTAGAGGTGGATTATGGAATTACTTACTGTTAAAGAAAAAGACGGAACTGATTATAAACTTTATGAACTAAAAGGCGGATTGAACGCATATACGATTGTAAATATTGCCGGCAAAATTTACGAAAAAATCCAAAAGACGAATGTTGTGCTTGATATGGCAAATATTATAGAACTGGATTCTTCAGGAATAGGAATGATTATGGCGGCTCATAATGACGGCGAAGAAAGCGGTAAAAAAATTTACTTGCTTTCTATTTCCAATGAAGTTGACCGTCAGATTCTTGCTACAGGTTTTAAGAATGAACTTAATATAATTTCTTCTGTTACCGAAGTAGACTGATAATTTATAATTATTTGAAAAATGCAAAAAAAAAGTCATTCAACACTTGGTGCCGAATGACTTTTTTTTATAAATCACTAATTATTTTACAACAAAGTTCACAAGTTTGTCTTTTACAACAATCGCTTTTGCAATCGTTTTGCCTTCAAGATATTTTTTTGCATCTTCATTGTTTTCTGCAAGTTTTTTCAGTTCTTCATCGCTTGTTCCTGCATTCGCCTTGAATTTTCCGCGAAGTTTTCCGTTCACCATTATTACGATTGTTTTTTCTTCATCCTTCGCAAAATCTTCGTTCACTTCCGGCCATTTTTCGTAAGCGATTGTATCGTTATGACCAAGTTTTTGCCATAATTCTTCGCCCAAGTGCGGAGCATAAGGACTTAAAATCTTTACAAAATCAGACCACATTTCGCGAGGAACAGAATCAAGCTTAGAGATTTCATTGATAAAAATCATCATTTGGCTTATCGCTGTATTAAAGTTCAACGTTGCTGTGTCATTTGTAACTTTTTTTACAGTTTGAGCAAAATTTTTTCTTGCAGAAATAAGTTTTTCGTCTGTAAGTTTGCCTCTTATATCAATATCACTGAGCGGCTTTTCGCTGATTGCCCATACTTTTTCCAAGAATCTGTGAATTCCTACTATACCTTGTGTTGCCCACGGTTTGCTCATTGTTAAAGGTCCCATGAACATTTCGTACATTCGCACTGAATCTGCGCCGTAAGCCTTTATTTCATCATCGGGATTTACAACGTTTTTAAGCGATTTGGACATTTTTGCAACAATCTGTTCAAGTTTTTCGCCGGTTTTCTTTTCGTAATAATTTCCATCGTCGCGTTTTTCAACTTCATCAACAGGAACAAGGGTTTTGTTCGCTCTTTGGAATGCAAACGAAGTTATCATTCCCTGATTTACAAGCCGCTGGAACGGTTCTTTTGTAGAAACAAAGCCCAAATCGTAAAGAACTTTATGCCAGAATCTTGCGTACAAAAGGTGCAGAACCGCATGTTCCGCTCCTCCGATGTACAAATCAACAGGCATCCAGTATTTTTCTTTTTCCGGAGCGCAGAATTGTTTGTCGTTATGCGGATCGAGGTAGCGCAGGTAATACCAGCAGGAACCGCCCCACTGAGGCATTGTGTTTGTTTCGCGTTTTGCATTTCCGCCGCATTTCGGACATTTGCAGTTTACCCAGGAATCTATTGCGGCAAGCGGACTTTCGCCGGTACCGGTCGGCTGATAGCTTTTTACGTCTGGAAGCCTAAGCGGAAGTTCTTCTTCCGGAACCGGAACAGTTCCGCAGTCAGGACAGTGAATTAAAGGAATAGGTTCTCCCCAATAGCGCTGTCGGCTGAAAACCCAGTCGCGAATTTTGTAGTTTATCGCCTTTCGTCCGATTTTCTTTTCTTCAAGGAAATCAAGCATTTTTTCGATTGCGTCTTTTTTGTTCAAGCCGTTTAAAAAGTCGGAGTTCACGTGGATTCCGTCTTCCGTCCATGCTTGTTTTTGAACGTCAACTTCACTTTTTAACACTTCGATAATCGGAAGATTGAATTTTTTTGCAAAGTCCCAGTCACGTGTGTCGTGCGCAGGAACTGCCATGATTGCGCCGGTTCCGTAAGAAATCAAAACGTAGTCCGCAATCCAAATTGGAATAAGTTTTCCGTTTACAGGATTGATTGCGTAACTTCCGGAAAAAACACCAGTCTTGTCCTTGTTCAAGTCTGTTCTTTCAAGGTCGGATTTTTTTGCCGCCGCATCAATATAAGCGTCAACTGCGGCTTTTTGTTCTGCAGTTGTAATTTCCGGCACGATTTTGTGTTCCGGAGAAACAACCATGTAAGTCGCTCCGAACAAAGTATCGCATCTTGTTGTGTAAACTGTAAGATTTTTGTCGGTAGGATTACCGTCTTTGTCGGCAACTGTAAATGTAACTTCTGCACCTGTAGATTTTCCAATCCAGTTGTGCTGCATAAGTTTTACACTTTCTGACCAATCCAAAGATTCCAAATCTTTATCAAGCCGGTCTGCATATTCTGTGATTTTTAAAATCCATTGACGTATTGTTTTGTGTGTTACAATGCTTCCGCAGCGCTCGCAGCGACCTTCTTTTACTTCCTCGTTTGCAAGTCCTGTAAGACAAGAAGGACACCAGTTGATTGGTGTTTGAGCTTCGTATGCAAGGCCTTTTTTGTAAAGCTGTAAAAAAATCCACTGAGTCCATTTGTAATATTCAGGATCGCAGGTTGAAACACATCTGTTCCAATCGTAACTGAAACCTAATGATTTGATCTGCTTTATAAAATGCTTTATGTTTTCTTCTGTTGTAATTTTTGGATGAGTTCCTGTTTTGATTGCATAGTTTTCCGCAGGAAGACCGAATGCATCAAATCCCATAGGATGAAGGACATTGTAGCCGTTCATTCTTAAATAGCGCGAATAAATGTCTGTTGCTGTATAGCCTTCCGGATGCCCTACATGAAGTCCGGCTGCAGAAGGGTAAGGAAACATATCAAGAACATACATTCTTTTTTCTTTTGGATATTTTTCATCTTCTGTAACTTTAAAAGTCTGGTTTTCGTCCCAAAATTTCTGCCACTTTGGTTCAATTTCACTGAATGGATATTTTGACATTATATATTAACTCCTGGCGGCTCGGACACCGCGTAAAATTTTTGAAAAATCAGTTGCAACTCTAATTTTAGCGAATTTTCATTGTTGTAACAACAATTTGAAAGATTGAAATTTTTCCCTTATGAAAATGTTCTTAATAATATGCAAATTCCTTGTTTTTAATTATTCACATTTTTCCATTGCGCATTCCCATTCTTCTGTAAGTTTTTCAATTTTTACGCTCAATGCGTCTATTTTGTTCTGAACTTCTTTTGCTTTTGCTCCGTTTGAATAAATTTCGGGCAAAGCCATTTTCGCTTCAAAATCAGATTTTTCTTTTTCGGCTGTTTGAATTTCGTTTTCAAGGCGGGAAACTTCACGCTCGGCTTTTCGTCGTTCTGCTTCAATCTGTTTTTTTGCTTCCCAAGAAAGTTTTCCTTCTGATTTTTCCGCGATTTTTTCTTCTGCAGCATTGGTCGTGCGGACAGTTGAACTTGCAATTCCGGTTCCCGCTTCGTATTGACCGACAAGTCCGGCTTCTTCCGCTTCGATTCGTTCCATGTAGTATTTGTA
>CAYXDA010000049.1:0-11983 GCA_964463615.1 uncultured Treponema sp. | reverse complement strand
GACTTAATCTTGCTTTGAGTTACAGGAACAGAACTTTTGATATAAAAACCATAAAAAACGGCTATCCGCTTTTTATTCAGGCTCTTTACAATCTTGATTCAACAGAAACTTCTGTTTTTGTAAAAACTCAGGATTTAAAACCTGCAGACACGCTTTCGCTGCGGAAATCTTCTGAGTTATACAAAAAAATAAAATCTCTTTCTTTGACCATTGAAGCGTCTGCAAACTATAGTTTCCTTTCCGAAAATTTCAACTACCGCTCTTCCGGCGTTGTAAATGTTCCGGATTCGCTTTATAAAGACGGATTTTCAGGTTCGTATTCTTTTTATGGAAATAAAAAAATGATTTCCGTTGATTCAATAAAACTTTTTGGAAAAAATATTGACATCGATTATTCAGGTTCGTGTGTTTTTGAAAACTTAAAACTTTCCGGAAATCTTATGGTTAATACTTTTTTATTAAAAAACGGCGGCATAATTTCAACGGAAGTTTATTTTGATCCCCTGAAATCCGGTTTTATGGCTTTTGCGCCGCAGCTTATGCTTGACGAAAAATCATTGACAGCCCTGGAACTGAGTGTAATTCCTGTTCAGGATTCTTTTGACTTTGCCTTTGAACTTTCGGATTATTCGCACTTGGAAGCGGAAAACGCAGGAACTATAAAAATCAACGGAAGCTACATCGGCGGCACCAATTATGTGCAGGCAAATGTTTCTTCAAATGGAATTTATTTGGACAGTGCGGCTCAAACTGCGGCGTTCTTTGCAAAAAAGCGAAGTTTGTCCGAGTTTAATTTTCTTTCAAACTACATTTTTAACGGCGAACTTTTTGTTTCTACAGATTTGTCTCAAATTTCATATAATGTTCCTTACGCTTTTGTTGTAAACACAAAAAAAGAAAATCAGTTTGTCTATCTTTCTTTGGATGGAAACGGTTCTTCTTTGAATTTGAACCGCTTTGATTTTATTAATGGCGAAAAACTTTCCCGGCTCTCCGGACTTTACGAAAAATCGCCGGACGGAAAAGATGCTTTTATTATTGCAGATTTGAATATCGATTCAATTCCGTATCATTTTACAGGAAGTGTAATGCCGGAACTTGTTTCCTTGAACGGTGACTACGGAATTTCTTTTGATTTTAGGAAGAAAAATGGAAACGGCTTTGCGGGAAATTTTTCTGCTGATGGTTTTCCGGTTTCCTTGGCGGAAAGCATTTTTACAATTTCAGCGGATACAGAATTTGATTTTTCGGAAGACGATGGTATTAACGTAAAAATTTCAAAAATTGAAACTCGGGAAGCAAGTGACAAAATTTCGTTTAGTCCGGTTTTGAATTTGAGCGGAAATATTTCTAAATATGGAATTTTTCTTGATTCAATTTCCTATTCTGATAAATTTTCCGCATTGGACGGCTCTATGGAATTTTTATGGAACATAAACGATTCTTTGTTTGATTCTGCAAATTTAAAAATTTCATTGAAAAATCCGCTTTCATCGGAAGAAATTTCGGTTTCTGCGAGCGTTTCAAATCCGAACGGAGAAAAATTTTCCGCAGAAAACTTAAAAAAATCGTTTTATCTTAATTCTCAGGTTTCGCTCAAGAATTTCGGATTGAACAGATTCCTTGCGGAACAGAGCGATAACAATGTTCTTACCGCTACTCTGATTGCTTCCGGAATTCCGGAGAATCCGTATGTAGGTCTTGGAATCGAAGAACTTTCCTTTATGACTGCCGGAAAAACTGTAAGCGCGAAAGTTTCTGCGTTCATTGAAGATAAAAACATTTCTGTTGAAAATTCCAGTGTTGTTTACAACAATATAAATATTAAAGATATTTTGGCGAACTTTGATTTGAAAACATTCACCGGTTCTGCAAGCGCAACTTTGGATACAATTATTGCAAAGCAGACGTTGTATGCGCCTTTGACTTTTACAATTTCTGATTCAGTTCTTGAAGATGGAAAAACTTTGCCAAGCGAATTTGCAGCCCGCTTTTTTTCGGAAAATATTTCCGGTACTCTGATAAAAAAAGCGTTTCCGTTTGATTTCAGAGTGCTTTATGCAAATGGAACCACAACTGTTTATTCTGCGGAAGAACAAGGAATTTCGGGAAATATTAAAAATGACGGAAGCATAGATTTTTCCGTTGCGCCGGGAAAACCAGTTCAATTTTTACTTTCCGGAAATGTTAAAGGTAAGGAACTGGATGTTTCTGTGAAAAAGTTTTCGGCTGACTTGGGAAAACTTTTTGAATATGTGGATATTCCTAGAATCAGGGTTTATAACGGAATTCTGCGCGGTTCGGCTATGGCTTCCGGCTTAAAGTCTGATCCTGAATTTTTAGGCTCTTTTGTTCTTTCCTCCGCAGATTTTACGCTCCCGAAAATTGTAAGCCAGCACGTTACAATTCCCAAGGCTGTTCTTTTGCTTGATCACAGCGAACTGCGCATTCCGGAAACACACGGATATGTAAAAAAAGATATTCCTGTAAACGCATCGATGTCTGTTTATTTTGACCGCTGGTCGTTCAGCCGCCTTGATGCGCGGATCTGGAATCCTAAGAATGTTTATATGCCGGGTGATTTTGAAATTCGTCTTGCGCATTTTATCGGAAATGTGAACCTTGATTTGAATCTTTCTTTTGAAGATCGTTATCTTGATGTTGCAGGCGATGTTTTTCTGAAAAAAGTGACCGGAAGCGTAAAAACAAAGGAACTTGCACTTCCTGCGCCGAAACGTAACTGGTTTGCGCGTTCGGATATAAAAATTCATTTTGGACAGCACGTTACTTTTGTTTTTGATCCTCTTCTGCGCGCGGTTCTTGTTCCTGATACGGAGCTTGGTTTCAAGTACGATATGTCCGAAGGCGAGGTTGAACTGGACGGAGAACTTGCATTCCGTTCCGGGGATATCTCTTATTTAAGCCGCAACTTCTATCTTAAAAACGGTTCTATGCGTTTTAATTCAAACGATCCTACGTTCAATCCTCTTATAAGTGTTCAGGCGGAAACTCGTGAACGCGATGATAACGGTAATGATGTCAGGATTATTCTGACGGCTACAAATCAGTATCTTCTTGATTTTAACGCGCAGTTTTCTTCAATTCCTGCAAAATCAGAATCAGAAATTCGTTCGCTTCTAGGTCAGATTGCGGTTGGAGATTCAGAGGGTGTAAGTTCTTTGCTTTTTGCTACGGGTGACTATGCAATTCAATCTACAATCGGCCGTTCTATAGAGAACAAGTTGCGTGATTTCCTTAATTTTGATATATTGAGCGTTAGAACAAATGTGCTTCAGAATGCGCTGAACTACGGACTTTTAAAAAGGTCTGAAGATTCAGAAAATACATCGGTTGGATTCGGTAACTTTTTTGATAATTCAACGGTTTATATAGGTAAGTACTTTGGAAGTTCTTTATATATGGATGCATTGATGCATTGGTCTTATGATGAAATGCGCATCGATGATACTTTAACTCCAGGAGGTTTGGTTTTCCGTCCGGAATTCGGATTGGAAATAGAAGCTCCTTTTGGAAATATAAGGTGGAATATGGCTCCAGATATAAACGGAATTAGAAATGATAAATTCGTTTCCTCAACTTCTGTAACGCTTTCATGGAAGTTTTCATTTTAATTAAAGGGTGGTTTGTGCACAAATGTCCTTGTCGTTAAAAAAAATTAAGATTCTGTTCGTTTTGTTTTTTCTTGCTGCTGCAGTGTTTCCGTCTTTTTCGCAGTCAGAAAATGATGACTGGTTTTGGGGAAAAACTGTTTCTGAAATTTCATTTGAAGGGCTCAGAAGCGTAAAAAAATCAGAGCTTGCCGGAGTAACCAACAGTTTTATCGGAAAATCGTTTGATGAACAGTTTTATAATGATATTCTTGACCGCTTGTATGCGCTTGCATATTTTGAAGAAATAGAACCATATGCAAAGCGTGATCCTAAAAATCCGGATAAAATCAATCTTGTTTTTACAGTAAAAGAACATGCTGTTGTTGCATCTATTGATTTTAAGGGCAATAAAAAAATCAGAAACAACGAGCTTCGGGATACTGTTTCAATGAAAACAGGCGATGTTTTTATTGAACAGTCTGCACTTGTTGATGAACGCGCTCTTAGAGATTTGTACATTTCAAAAGGTTATATAGAAGCTCAAATTTCATTGAAAACAAATGATACGGCGGAAGGAATTGAAGTTGTATTTGTTATAAATGAAGGAAATTCATCTGTTGTAAAAAATATTGATTTTCAGGGAAATACAGTTTTCTCTGACCGAACATTAAAGGGAAAACTTTCTTTGAAGGAAGAAGGATTCCTTAAAAACGGAGCTTTTCAGCGTTCTTCTTTGGAATCGGATAAACAAACAATCGTTGCCTATTACATGACAAAAGGTTACATTGATGCTCGTGTTGTTGATGTTATAGAAGAAACTGACTACAACGAAAAAAAAGAGCGCGAAGAGATTTCCTTGACGTTTGTTGTTTCTGAAGGTGCGCAGTACACTTATAATGGAACTACAATAAGAGGAAACGAAATTTTTAAGACGGAAAAACTTCTTTCCTATATAAAATTAAAAAATGGTGAAGTTTTTAATCAGACAAAATTTCAGGAAGGACTTTCAAATCTTACAAATCTTTACTACGAAAACGGATATATGTCCAATGAGTTTTATCCTAGCGTAAACAAAGATTCGGAAAAACGCACTATAAGTTATGAACTTTTGATACGTGAACATTCGCGGGCTCATGTGGAAAATATTATTATAAAAGGAAATACAAAAACAAAAGATGAGGTAATTCTCCGCGAAATTCCTTTGAAACCTGGCGATGTGTTCAGCCGCGTTAAAATTATGTCCGGACTTAGAAATTTGTACAATACGCAGTATTTTTCAAGTATCGTTCCGGAGCCGGTTTCTGGTTCGGAAGAAAATCTTGTGGATTTGATTATTACTGTAGAAGAGCAGAGTACTACTTCGCTTCAGTTCGGTATGACTTTTTCCGGTATTGAAGATGCGGACGATTTGCCGATTTCTTTGTATGCGAAAATTGAAAATTCAAATTTCCGCGGAACAGGGAAATCAATTTCATCCGGTATAACAATTGCTTCCAATGAGCAGTCTGTTGATTTTGGATTCAGCGAAAACTGGCTTTTCAATCAGCCGATAGCATTTTCTGAATCAATTTCGCTTTATCATTCAAATTCTTCCGCTCTTGCTTCAACAATGACGCCTTACGGAACTCTTGATGATGATTACTTTTATATGACGTATGAATCTTACGGGGCTTCGCTTTCTACAAGTTTTGCGCGCCGCTGGCTTCCGAATTTTGCAATTTTTACGCTTGCTGCCGGAATGTCCAACAGCATTATGGACAATCTCTATGATGAAGGCATTTATGTTCCTATTGATGCCGGTGTAAATAAATATGCTAACCGATTTGGTCTTAAGAATTCTATTTTTACGACTGTTTCTCTTGATAACAGAGATATAAATTATGACCCTACAAAAGGTTGGTTTGCAAGTGAAAGACTTGCCTGGTACGGACTTTTGCCGGGAATTGAAAAGGAATTTTATTTAAGATCAGATACAAAACTTGAGTCTTACTTAAAACTTTTTGATATTCCTGTATTTAACGGTTTCTGGAATTTCAAAATGGTTCTTGCGGCTTACACTGGTGTTTCTCTTATTTATCCTGTTCCGGGATCTTTATTCGGCGATTCAAGCAAAGTGTACATAGACGGTATGTTTAACGGACGCGGATGGACTGATATTTATAACGAAACCCGCGGAAAAGCTATGCTTTCAAATAAGGTTGAACTCCGTTTGCCTTTGTTCCAGGGGGTTCTTGGCATAGACGGATTCTTTGATGCTGTTGCTGTAAAGGATGATCCTGAGGATTTGTTTACAAATCTTAAACTTGATGACTTTTATTTTAGTTTTGGACCAGGATTGCGATTCCTTATTCCTCAATTCCCGTTGCATTTGCTTTTTGCAAATAAATTTCGCGTGATTGATGGTGATGTAAAATGGGAAGATACCTGGCAGTTTGTGCTTTCGTTTAATATTACAAACAAATAGTGTGTTCATTTTGAATTCTATTTCAGAATTTGAATAATTTGATTTTAAAAGATGTAAAAATCACGTTTATAAAACGTTATTATTAAGAGGTTTATATGAAAACTGGATTTTTTAAGTTTATTTTTGTATTTTCAATTTTTTTCTGTGTTTCGGAAATTTATGCACAACAAATAACTAAATTTGGTGTTGTTGATACTTCCCGTGTTTATAACGCATATTTTAGAAATTCTGCTTCGGTTCGCAATTATGAAAAGAAAAAGGCGGATTTTCAGCAGGAAATCAACAAATATACGGATGAACTTCAGAAGCTTCAGGCAAAAAAAGTTGATTATGAAAAAGCCGGAAATGATGCGATGGTACAGAAAACTCAGGCAGAAATCACTAAAAAAACAGATTTTGTTGTTGAATATACAAACGCAAAAAATGTTGAACTTGAATCTATGCAGAAGACTTTGCAAGGGTCGGACACTTTTTACAACAAACTCTACGATACTCTTTCAAAGATTGCGGAATCTGGCGGTTACAGTATGATTTTGAGTCTGCAGCAGTCAAATGCAATTCTTTGGTATTCAAATTCTGTTGATGTTACAGAGCAAGTAATTGCAGAACTGGGAAAATAAATCTGTGGACGAAGAAATAACGCTCACTCCGGTAATGCAGCAATATGTGCAGATAAAGAGCGGCTATAAGAACGACATTCTTTTTTTTAGACTCGGTGACTTTTACGAAATGTTCTTTGATGATGCAAAAGAAGTTTCGCGTCTTTTGAATTTAACTTTAACGCATAAAGGTGCGGCGCCGATGTGCGGAATTCCGTATCATGCTGCAAAAATTTATATTGCCCGGCTTTTAAGAGCGGGTAAAAAAATTGTAATATGTGAGCAGGTAGGCGATCCTAAGGCAAAGGGATTGACGGAACGCAAAGTTGTAGAGGTAATCACGCCTGGAACCGCGCTTGAATCTGAATATTTGGAAGGAAACGTTAATAATTTTCTGGCGGCGATGTCTGTTTCCAAAAATGGAGTTGGTTTTGCTTTTATTGATGTTACAACTGCTGCTTTTTCTGCAACAAGCTGGCATTCCAATGAAATGTCGGAACAGTTTCCGAAAGAGTTGGGGCGTTGTTCTCCGCGCGAAATTCTTTTGCCGCAATCTTTAAAGCAGAACCGCGCAATTCAAGATGCGTTGTCGCAATATCCGTCAATGTCAATTTCGTATTATCCTGACTGGGATTTTAATTCGGCTCTTTCTTACAAAAAACTTACGGCTCAATTTAAAACAGCAAGTCTTTTATCGTTCAGTTTGGATGAAAATTCGCCTGAAGTTGCGCCTGCGGGATTTCTTCTTGATTATCTTGCAAAAACAACGAATACGGTTGTTCCACATGTAAAAAGCATAAAAGTTTACAGAGATACAAATTATCTTATTATCGATGATTCAAGCCGCAGAAATTTGGAAGTTGTTGCGAATTTGCGTGACGGTTCTTCCAAGTTTACACTTCTTGAATGTGTGAACTGTGCGGAAACTGCGATGGGAAGCCGTATGATTCGGCAATGGCTTTTGTATCCTCTGACAAATGCAAGCGAAATAAAAACCAGACAGAATCATGTTTCACTTTTTTATGAAAACCGTTCTCTTTTGGATTCTATCCGTGAAAAAATAAATCCGATTCTTGATATAGAACGTCTTGCGGGCCGGATTGCAATGGATCGTGCACATGCAAAAGATTTGCAGGCGTTAAAAACCAGTCTTGTTGCATGGGTAAAAGCCCGTTCAGAACTTTCGGAATATGATTTTTCATTGATAGATGAACAGTCTGCTGTAGAAATAATTGATTTGATTCAAAATGCGATAGATGATAATCCGGCAACTTCTTTAACGGACGGAAGAATTATAAAGGGCGGCTGGTCAGAAGAACTTGATCATTGGCGTGATGTTCATGACAATTTTGGAAAAATTCTTTTTGAATATGAACAGGAAGAGCGTGAAAAAACCGGAATTTCAAGTTTAAAGATAAAATATACGAATGCGGCCGGATATTTTATAGAAATAAGCAAGGGAAAACTTTCTCATGTTCCGGAAGATTTTATTATGCGCCGTGCGCTGGTAAACGGAGATCGTTATACAACTTCAAGATTGCAGGAACTGGAACAGGAGTTGAATGAGGCCGGAACAAAAATTCTGGAGCTTGAACGTGATCTTTTTATTGAAGTCCGCACAAAACTTCATGATTATGTTCCTTATCTTATGCAATCCGCTTCGGAAATTGCGTATACGGATGCGGCGTCTTCTTTTGCAAAGTCAGCAATTATTCACAATTGGGTTAGACCGGAAATTGAAGAGGACGGCTGTTTTGATGTTGTTGCGGGAAGACATCCTGTTGTTGAAAATCATATTCCTGCCGGAGAATTTGTTCCGAATGATTTGGAAATTGCTTCTGAAGATGATGAAAAAAAATCATTTGCACTTATAACTGGACCGAATATGGCAGGAAAAAGTACTTATCTTAGGCAGAATGCGCTTATTGCTTTGCTTGCTCAGACGGGTTCTTTTGTTCCTGCAAAAAATGCAAAAATAGGAATTGTTGACCGTATTTTCTGTCGTGTTGGCGCAAGCGATAATCTTGCCCGCGGTGAATCCACTTTTCTTGTTGAAATGACGGAAACTGCAAACATTTTGCGTTCTGCAACAGAAAAATCGCTTGTAATTATGGATGAAGTCGGTCGGGGAACCAGTACGGAAGATGGTCTTTCTATTGCATGGGCTGTAAGTGAATATTTGTTGAACAACGTAAAGTGCAGAACTTTATTTGCAACTCATTACCATGAACTTACCAGGATGGATCATAATAAACTTATTCTTCTCTGTATGGATGTTTCCGAGCAGGGCGAATCGGTTGTGTTCTTGCGGAAAATAAAAGTAGGAGCAAGTGAAAATTCATATGGTATTCATGTAGCAAAATTGGCCGGCGTTCCTGATTCTGTTATAAAAAGAGCGAATGAAATTCTTTCTCATATTCAAAATGTTGCGGAAAACAAACCTGTTCTTGACGGAATTTCAACAACAACAGAAGAATCGTTAAAATCTGTTCCTGTTGCGCCCGGTCTTTTTAGTGATGAGGAAATTGTATTGGATGAAATTCTTTCTGCTGATACGGATAATATGACTCCTTTGGCGGCATTGCAACTTGTTTCAAGATGGAAAAAGTCGCTTTCCGGCCGTTAGTTGATAAAAAAAATATTTTTTTTGTTGATTTATTTCCGTTTTTTCATTTTATTTGCGATATATATTATGTGAACAAATTATTTTTTCGCGCTCATGCGGCTGTTGCTGGTTTTTGCAGAAATGCGGTTAGCGTTGTTTCCGGAGGTTCGGAATGTATTGTTTGCGGCGATTCTGCAGGAGCGGTTTCTGTTTGTAATGAGTGTGTGAAAAATCATTTCTCAGTTGGTCAAATTGATTCTGGTGTTTGCCGTTTTTGTGGGAAGCAGCTTGTTTCCGAAGATGATACTTGCATGGAATGCCGAAATGATGTGCTTTTGAAGCATTTGGACGGTGTGTTTCCTATGTTTTCATACCGCTTATGGAATACGAATTTGCTTTGCAGGTGGAAAATGGAAGGTGAACGTGTGTTTTCTTCTTTTTTTGCTGGTCTGATGAGTGAAAGGTTAAGTCAGCTGGAAAAATTGAAAGGAAAGTTCGTTGTTGTTCCGGTTCCTCCGCGTCCTGGAAAAATTCGCAAAGAAGGTTGGGATCAGGTTGAGGAGATTTGCTCTTTTTTGGAGTTTTGCTATGGTTTTAAGATTAGGCGAATTCTTGAGCGGCATATTAATGTCGAACAGAAAACTCTTGATCGGACTCAGAGAATGAAGATTATCGGGAAAGCGTATTCTTTGAAAAAAAACGTAACAGAAGTTCCTGAAAAAGTGTGTCTTGTTGACGATGTGCTTACAACCGGGAGTACGATAGAATCGTGCGCTCAAGCGTTGAAAAGCTCGGGCTGTGAAAAAGTGTTCGCTGTGACTTTGTTTTCTGTAGACAGATAGTGTAATTAATTGCAAAAAGGGGCTTTTCATTGTATTCTAATAGAAAGAGGTTTTCTATGGGCGCAGATGATACACAGTTGCAATTAGTAACTTTCCGTCTCGGAAACGAGTTATATGGTGTTGACATTATGTCTGTAAAAGAGATTGTAAGGATTCAGCCGATTCGTCCTATTCCGAATGCTCCGAATTATATGGTCGGTATTCTTAATCTTCGCAGCGAAATTATACCTATCATAGATTTGCACAGAAGGTTTAATATAGCTTTTGTGGATGGCGAAGAAGAATTGGATGAGCTTGAAAGCGGTTTTATTATTCTTGATATTGATAATAATAAAATCGGAATAATTATAGATCGGGTTTCAAGAGTTGTTTCAATTGCTCCTTCAGAAGTTCAAACTGCGCCTCATATGTCTGGCGGAATTGGCAGCGAATACATAAAAGGCGTTGTTCAGAATAATGACGGTTATCTTATTATTCTTGATATTGTCAGATTGTTTGACCCGAAAGAACTTCAGAAACTTATAGAAATTCAGAAATAATGATGATTCAGACTTATAGCACAACAATTAGAAGAAAAGAAATGGATGCCGTGCTTACTTGCATGGTTGATGAAAAAATTGGCCCTGGCGAATTGAATGAAAGATTTATTCAGACAGCAAAGGAATTCTTTGGATGCGACGGTGCGGTTGCTTTGCGAACTCCAGCCTCTGCTCTGAAATACGCATTGCGCGCTCTTGATTTTCCTGCCGGCGAAAACATTATGATTTCCGCTCTTGCACCTGCATGGCATTATCAGGCTATTGTTGATTTGGGGTATAAACCATTGGTTTTGGATGTTGATGAAAATTCCGGACTTGTTACGGCAGAAATTGTAAAAGCTGGAATTGAAAAGGGCGGAAGATTATTATTTTTACGCGAATCAATGGGAATTTTACCTGAAATTGACGAAATCCTTGCGCTTGGTATTCCTGTAATAGAGGATGTTTCTGAAAGTGCAGGCGCATTTTTTCCTACTTTTGATGAAAATCTTAATCCTGTAGAGGCAAGAAAAGCTGGTTCTCTTGGTGTATATACGATTTTTGGACTTGAAGAACATGATGTTGTTACTGCGGGAGGAGGTGCTCTTCTTTTGGCTCCAAACCGCAGAGAGTGGATCGTTCTGAAAAAATTTGTTGATGTTATGCCTAAGACAGAACTTCTTCCTGATTTGAATTGCGCTTTAGGATGGGTTCAGTTAAAAGAATTCAAGTATAACGAACTTTCAAGAAAAAAGATTTATTCGCTATATCAGAGAGCGTGTATGAGCAGCCGCCATAAAATGTTTGTGCGAAGTTCTGGTGCAGTTCTTCCGGAATTGAAAGGAGTTGCTGCTCCTGCAACAGTTTCTAAGCCGGAAGATTCAGGCGAAAATCAGGAAAATTTTGACTATTCATCAACAATGTGTTGTTTTCCGCTTGTTCTTACAAGTTCTTTTAAAGATATAAAGCAATACGCCTCTAAAAAGGATATAGAAATTAAACAGGCGTACGAAGATTCTGTTATTGCGCTAAAACAAGATGAACTTTCTGATTCTTGCATAAAAGCTAAGTCTCTTTATTTGCGTTGTGCTTTAATTCCGCTTTATCCGCGTCTTACGCATTCGCAGGTTGCAAAAATTGTAAAAGTTTTGGGAACTTTGCCATAAAAATGAAAAAAGTTCTTATCGTTGTGAATACAAATAAAAAAGAATCTCAAAAAACAGGAAAATTAATTTCTGAATATCTTGAAAAAAAAGGAATTTATTCTTCAATATTTTCGTTTGACGGATTTTCTGAAGAAAACCCTTTTTCCGGTTATGATTTGGTAATCACGCTGGGTGGAGA
>CAYXDA010000048.1:0-12105 GCA_964463615.1 uncultured Treponema sp. | reverse complement strand
TTCAATTCGCTGCGCTCATTTCCACTGCAATCCCTACCGCTAGCTGTGGCAATCATCGTTTCACCAATTACAGTTTATTGTGCCACAGCTTCCAAAATTGCAAGCAATTTTGGTCAGTTGATTCAAAGCAAAACAAGCAGCCAGTTCGGGGCTGCAAGCAGTCCCTACCGCTAGCTGTGGCAATCATCGTTTCACCAACTACAATTGATTGTGCCACAGCTTCCAAAATTGCAAGCAATTTTGGTCAGTTGATTCAAAGCAAAACAAGCAGCCAGTTCGCCAAATTTTTATTTTTGAGCAAAAATATTGCACAAAAAACAATATTATGCTTTAATCATTTCAAGCAATTTGCGACTAATTCGCAAATTGCAAAATACAAATGAGAAACTTAAATTATTCAACGGAACAGCGGAACGCACTGCTTTCGTTTTTAAGCGAAAATCCAGACAAAATGTTTTCCGCAAAGCAGATTTTTTCAACTCTTTCTGAAAAAGAAATAAGCAAGAGCGCAATCTACAGAAACATTTCAGAACTTGAAAGCGAAGGAAAAATAAAACGCTGCTCAAGATCCGGTTCGCGCGAATCTTTCTATCAATTCGTAGGCTGTTCCGAATGCAAATCGCACATTCATCTTTCCTGCCAAAAATGCGGAATAATTTTCCATTTGGATGATTCCGCTACGGAAAACCTTGTTTCTGCTCTGAAAAAAAACACCGGATTTTCGCTCAGCAAAGGAGAAAGCACCCTTATAGGAATTTGTAAAGAATGTTTAGAAAAGGAAAACAAAAATGAAAAATAAATTATTCACAAAAATTTTTGTGCTGTTTCTTGCACTTTTTTGCTTATCATTTTTCGGCTGCAAAAAAACAGATAACCGCAATTCCAATTTGCAAAATGCCAATTCGGATTCTGTAAAAGTTGTTTCTACAATTTTTCCGCTTTACGACTGGACAAAAAACATTGCAATGGCAAGCGAAAATATCAAGCTTGAACTTTTAATAAAAAACGGTGTTGATTTTCATTCGTTCCAGCCTTCCGCAAGCGACATTGTAAAAATTTCAACTTGCGATGTTCTGATTTTTGTCGGCGGCGAAAGCGATTTTTGGATTAAAAACGCGCTGAAAAATGCAGTGAACAAAAATATGCGCGTAATCAATCTTATGGAAATCCTTTCCGGTTCAGTAAAAGAAGAAGAATTTATCGAAGGAATGACAGGCAAAGAGCACGACCACGAAGAATATGATGACAAGGAAAATTCCGAACCGCATAATCACACGCTTAGCCTTGCAGAGCACGAACATGACAAAGTTGAATACGACGAACATTTGTGGCTTTCTGTAAAAAATGCGGAAACCGCCGTTCAGAAAATTGCGGATGCTTTAAGCAAAAAAGATTCCACCGAAGCAGATTTAATAGAAACGAACAAAGACAAATATTTGAAGCTGCTGAAACAACTTCAGTCTGACGGATTTGAAAATCAGAATGACAAGAGTGCAAACACAATTGTTGTCTGCGACCGCTTTCCGTTCCGCTATATGACAGACGAACTTGGAATAAAATATTATGCGGCGTTTGTCGGCTGTTCTGCGGAAACCGAAGCAAGTTTTGAAACAATCGCGTTTCTTTCAAACAAAATCCGCGAACTTGAACTGGACAAAGTTTTTGTAACAGAAAGTTCCGACAAAAAAATAGCGCAAACCGTAATCAAAAATGCGGAACTTTACGGAAAATGCAAAATAGAAGTTTTGGATTCAATGCAGTCAACAACTTTGCAAGACGCTGTAAAGGGCGCAAGCTACATTGATATAATGAAAGAAAACTATAAAAAACTTGGAAAACAGTAAACAGGAGCGGATGCGTTAGGCAATGTAAGCCCTTTAGTCCACCGCAACGAAGATGGTTGAGGCACTCGAAACCATCGAAGTGAGGAGGATGAGCGCAAGCGAAGGCTGGAACTGCCGACCGATTTGGTGGTTGAGTTTACCGAAACAACCAAATCGGGAACGCCCGAATAAAAAATGGCACAACTTATTTGCAAAAATTTAACGATTGGATACGATTCAAAAATTATTTTGCGCGACCTTAATTTTTCAGTGAACAAAGGCGAATATCTTTGTATTCTTGGCGAAAACGGTTCCGGAAAAACCACGCTGATGAAAACAATTCTGCATCTTTTGCGGCCGATTTCCGGCACGATTGAAACCGGCGACGGACTTTTGCAGGACGAAATCGGCTATCTGCCGCAGCAGACTTTCGTTCAAAAAGATTTTCCGGCAAGCGTTCAGGAAATTGTACTTTCCGGCTGTCAGAGCAGATGCGGCGTGCGTCCCTGGTACAACAAAGAGGAAAAAGAACTGGCAGCGGAAAACATCAGAAAAATGGGTATCGAAAAACTTTCGCACAAATGTTACCGCGAACTTTCCGGCGGTCAGCAGCAGCGCGTTTTGCTTGCCCGCGCCCTTTGCGCTACCCAAAAAATGATTTTGCTGGACGAACCTGTAAGCGCGCTTGATCCGGCCGCTCAGGAAGAAATGTATTCGCTGATAGCACAGTTGAACCGCGAAGGAATTACAATAATTATGATAAGTCACGATGTGGAAGCAGCGCTTCGCTACGCAACAAATGTCCTGCACATCGGCGAAGAAATATTTTTTGGCACAAAAGACGAATTCGTTCATAAGTCGCATTGCCCTGACTGCAACGGACAAATCAAGCGAATTTTTGGAAGGAGCATACAATGAACACATTAATTCAATATTTTCAGTTTCCGTTTGTCCGCTACGCTTTTGTCGTAGGCGTTCTTATTTCGCTCTGTTCGTCGCTTTTGGGAGTAACTCTTGTTCTGAAGCGGTTCAGTTTTATTGGCGACGGACTTAGCCATGTTGCTTTTGGCGCAATGTCAATCGCTGCGGTTTTAAATTTAAGCAACAATATGTATCTGGTTTTGCCGGTTACAGTACTTGCCGCAATTCTGCTTTTACGTACTGGAAAAAACACAAAAATTCAGGGCGATGCGGCAATAGCGATGATTTCTGTGGCTTCGCTCGCACTCGGATATCTGATAATGAATATTTTCAAATCGGGAACGAATCTTGCAGGCGATGTGTGTTCAACGCTTTTTGGTTCAACTTCAATTTTAACATTAAAAAAAAGCGAAGTTTATTTGTGCATTGCGCTCAGCATAATCGTAATTGCAAGTTTTTTTGTTTTTTACAACAAGATTTTTGCCGTTACATTCGACGAAAACTTTGCAAAAGCGGTAGGAACGCATGCGGAAGTGTACAACCTTGCAATTGCGATTATAATCGCCGTAATCATAGTTCTTGCAATGAATTTGGTAGGTTCTCTGTTAATAAGCGCGCTCGTAATTTTTCCGGCGATTTCTGCAATGCGCGTTTTCAAAAGCTTTAAATCTGTAATAATTTGTTCTGCAATCGTAAGCGTTTTCTGTTCAGTTTCGGGACTTTTAATTTCTATTTTAGCCGGAACGCCTGTAGGTTCAACAATCGTAGCGGCAGATTTAGTTATATTCATATTTTTTTCTGTTGCAGGAAAAACAGTTGGAAGCAAGTAATTGTTAATTGCCTTTTGCGGTTTACTATAGTTTAAACCTATAACAAACCGCAAAAAAAATATATTTACTAATTTCCTATAAAAATAGTATATTATTCCATATGAATAATACTACAAGAACATCTGTAATTGGTTATCCTAGAATCGGTTCGTTGCGCGAACTTAAATTCGCCTCTGAAAAATATTTTGCTAAAGAAATTTCTGAGCAGGAATTAAAAAACGTTGCTCATACATTAAAAGTTTCCAACTGGACTACTCAGAAAAACGACGGAATTAATTTTATTTCTTCCAATGACTTTTCTTTTTACGACGGAATGCTTGATACTGCCATTATGCTTGGCGCAATTCCGTCCCGCTATAAAAACCTTAACCTTTCTGCGCTCGATACATTTTTTGCAATGGCGCGCGGATATCAGGAAAACGGCAACGACGTTACCGCTCTTCCAATGAAAAAATGGTTCAACACAAACTATCACTACATTGTACCGGAACTTGATGATGATGTTGAACTTAGCCTTAACGCAACAAAAATTTTAGATGAATATAAAGAAGCAAAAGGTTGCGATGTTGAAACAAAAATCAATGTAATCGGACCTTACACTTTCTTAAAGCTTGCCCACTATAAAGGAACAAAAAAACTTGGCGACTTTGCACAAAAAGCGGCGGAACTTTACAAAGAGCTTCTTTGCAAAATTTCAGAAGCCGGAGCAAAATGGGTTCAGATTGAAGAACCGGCTTTGGTTTTTGACACAACAGCAGAAGATTGCGCGCTTTTTGAAAGCCTTTATAAAACTGTTTTGAGCGATAAAAACAATGCGGCCTTAAAAGTAATTCTTGCAACATATTTCGGCGATATTCGCGACAGCTACAAAACTGTTACAAATCTTCCGTTTGATGCAGTTGCGCTTGATTTCCTTGAAGGAAAAGAAACTTTGAATCTTGTTCAGAAAGAAGGTTTCCCTAAAAACAAAATTTTGTTTGCCGGCGTTGTAAACGGAAAAAATATCTGGAAGAACAACTATGCAAAAACTATTGAACTTGTAAATAAAATTAAAAAAGCAACAGAAGCAGAAGTTGTTGTTTCTACTTCTTGCTCACTTTTACACGTTCCATACACAATCAGAAACGAAATAAAACTTTCCAGCGATATTTTGAAGCATTTTTCTTTTGCCCGCGAAAAACTTTTTGAACTTACAGAAATTGCAAAAATTTTGGACGGAAAAGATCCGGAAAACAACCTGCTCAACAAAAATCAGGATTTGTTCAAGGGCGAACGCGTTAATGAAAATGCTGAACTTTCTGCAAAAATCAAAAATCTTAACGAAAAAGATTTCACTCGTCTTCCGGCATTTGAAGAGCGCGAAAAGATTCAGAAAGCAGAACTTAAACTTCCGCTCTATCCTACAACAACAATCGGTTCGTTCCCGCAGACAAAAGATGTCCGCGCAAACCGAAGCGCATTCAAAAAAGGCGAAATTACTCTTGAACAGTACAAGGAATTCAACAAGAAAAAGATTGCCGAATGTATCAAACTTCAGGAAGAACTTGGTTTGGATGTTTTGGTTCACGGTGAATACGAACGAAACGACATGGTTGAATACTTTGGCGAACATTTGGACGGCTTCTTGTTCACAGAAAAAGCTTGGGTTCAGTCTTACGGAACTCGTTGTGTAAAACCGCCTGTAGTGTGGGGCGATGTAAGCCGAAAATCTGCAATTACAGTTGAATGGTCTGTTTATGCGCAGAATCAGACAAAAAAACCGATGAAAGGAATGCTTACCGGTCCGGTTACAATTTTGAACTGGTCATTCCCGCGCGAAGACATTTCGCTTAAAGAACAGACTTTGCAAATCGCTTTTGCTATCCGCGACGAAGTTCTTGATTTGGAAAAGAACGGAATTAAAATTATTCAGATTGACGAAGCCGCATTGCGCGAAAAACTTCCGCTCCGCCATTCTGATTGGCACACAGAATATTTGGATTGGGCAATTCCAGCATTCCGCTTGGTTCATTCCGGCGTAAAACCGGAAACACAAATCCATACTCATATGTGCTACAGCGAATTCAACGATATTATCAAAGATATTGACGATATGGATGCTGACGTAATCACATTCGAAGCAAGCCGTGGCGATTTAACAATTCTTGACGCGCTTAAAAAGAGCAATTTCAAAACAGAAGTTGGACCTGGCGTTTATGATATTCATTCGCCACGCGTTCCTACTGTTGAAGAAATTGTAGAAAAAGTACGCAAAATGGAAAATTATGTTCCAAAAGAGAAACTTTGGATAAATCCGGACTGCGGATTAAAAACTCGCGGCGAAAAAGAAACTGTTGCCAGCCTGAAAAATCTTGCACAAGCAGCAGAAATCGTAAGAAAAGACTAATCTTGTAAAAAGATAAAAAAAACGCTCATCAAAACGATGGGCGTTTTTTTTTATGAAAAAGGTTTGATTTGTTCCATATTTTTACGTATCCAGTTCATCCCCGCCCACCCCCTAAAAAAATCCCTGCTTAACATTCTCCACGTAAAGCAGGCTGAAATTTTCCGGGAACAAATTGCGTTACTTTTTCTGGGCGAGTTCTACAGGACCGTCATCTATACTGTAAACCACAGCCGGATTTGTCGTTCCGTTTCCGAAAACTGTTGTACTATCGCTTACAGGGAAAGCATTAGTTTCCGTATTAGAAGTCTTTTTATATTGCGAACCGCCAGTCGGAATCTCCTGAATTTTACCTGAAGAATCTTTATGAACTCCGACATTTACTCTGTCAATAATCGGAATATTAGATGTTGGAACAGTTGAAATTTCCCAATTTCCTGTGAATTTTTCAACTTCCGCTCCGGCGAGTGTAGGATATTTGCTTTCATCAAACAAAACCGGATACGCAATTCTTGCTGCTGCACTTGTATCTTCGCATGCCGGAACAAAGTAACCAATCTGCGGAACGTGATTTCCGTTAGAATCTTTTGCAACATCAATTGTACACCAAGTTCCAACAGACAAGAATGAATCAACCGTAATCGTTCTAGCGGAACTGATTTGTGGAACACCTTCAGAAACAGGAACATAGGTGTAAAGCAAATCGGCAGTAAGATTATCGTAATGAGCAATATGTATTCCATCATCAGAATCGATTGCCATTCTACAGTATGAACCGCCGCTTGTGCTAACAACACCCGCATTCGTCTGCCAGTTTCCTTTATACATTCCATTTTCTTTATCGGTATCAGAATCGCTAGGCTTGTCGTAAGAAAGAACAAGATTTTTGCTTACACCGTCGTACCAGCATATAACAACAGTCGGAGTTGCAGATGTTGATGTTGAAGGCAAAACGCCAATATCAACATATTTTCCGCCCTGGTATTTTGTAGTAACTTGATATGCATTTGCATAATTTGAACCAAGCGAAGTTCCCGCAACGCGGTAGATGTGTTGGGCTTTAACCATTGTGTTTTCATTCTTAGAACTAATAGAATCATACGATCCATCATATCGAGCATTTTGAGTGCCCCAATCAGACCCCGCACCTTGTAAATCGAGCATAGAATCATTTGCAGTTCCATTATTCCAATATTTTTTCCTATTGTTGTCACCGATTTGTGAATTCTCTTTATCATGAACCAAATTTCCGTTTACATTTGTAAATCCAAAATCTCCAGGATTTGCCCCAACTTTTCCTTGTCTGTAGCGGATCTGCTTTGTTAAGTTATCCCAATAAGCCATGTGAACTGTAACTTTATTTGTATCACTTGGAGCAACATTCGGATATTGCATTGAAGTTGCCATACAGATTGACTGCGTCCTGTCAATATCTGTTGTCCACGTGCTTTCAGAAGAATCTATCGGAATACAAATTGCTTCTATTCGGCTGGAATTCTTAATCTTCTGATAATTTTCATTCAAATCCATAGAATTTATGCTTTTTCCTGTTTGTCGCGAGAAGAACTGCAAGAAAGCCGCACCCACTTGCGTATCCGTATCCGGAGATTGCGCCGCAGCATAAGGATAACCATACTGGTCCCAGCAGAATGTATTGTTTGTAAACCATCCGTAGTTTTTAGCAATTGCAGTTTGCGAATAAGCTTTGTCAGGCGACACATCTTTTTCATAACCGATAAATGGTGCACTAAAATAAACTACAGCATTGCTATACGAAATACCAATTCTTCCTCTAGGGCTGATCTTCATTGTTGGATTATCGCTCTTTCCGTTCTTTGGTTCTGCTGCATTTATAAATTCCCAAACATCAATGTACAAATCATCTGAAAGAATATTATTGTTCAATCCGTTCGGCTGGCGGTTGTATGCATTCAAGTAGTCGGAATCTGTGATATTTCCTGAATATGAACCTTTTGCATCATTATTATTTTTGTTATTCAATGCAGAAACGCCATTAACTGTTACAGAAATTTCGCCAGAAGTTGCGCCTTTTACGCTATAACTAGTTGCTCTATCCAAAGTAATTGTATTATTAACGGTAGAATTATTTACAGTTCCAGAAGCAAGTTCTGTCTCATTCATTCCAGGTATTGTAACTTTTGCAGTATTTGTTCCGATATTAAATCCGGTAAACCGAACCGATTCACCTTCCCGCGTTACATATTTTCCCAATGCAGAACGAGCGTAAACACTTGGATTTGAAGAATAATATGCGCTCAAAGATGTAGTAATTTTTGTTATATACGGCACAACGTCCATCTTGTAAACCGGATAATTTGTTGTTCCATCAATTATAGTTCGCTTTCCATTTTCAGTTGTTGCATTTACAACATTTGTTGTGCTCGTAACGTTTCCGCCATTAGCACCTTTTGCGTCCGTTGCCTTTACAATTACGCTAACATCCGCCTTGGCGAAATTTGTAATTTTTTCTGTATCAAGCGAAAGTGTCCAATAAACTTTATGTCCATTCTGATTAAAGTATGCGCCGTCTTCTTCATTTGAACTTACTGTAAATTCATAACCATCAGAAGTTATACTTTTTGGCTGAATATTCCAAGTTCCACTTGAATAAGTTGCAACTTCTGTTTCGGTCGCAAGCAATCCGTCTGTAAACTGAACAGTGATTTTTCCAAGTCTTTGGTCGTCGTAAGCGTAACCTGTCAATGTAACCTTTCCGGAAACTTTCGGATCAAGATCGTATACGCCAGTTTTATCAGAACCAAATATTTTACCTGGTAAGTCCGCCTCTAGTTCTATGTGACCTTGCAAATCTTTATAAGATTTCGCTTTATCGCTTCCGTAAATAGAGTTGTCAGTTAGACTGTTCCAATAGAACGGATTTACTACAGTTGTTGGAGCAACGCTATCCTTTAATCCAAGCGTAAAATCAGAAATGCGGACAAAACAATAATTGCTGTCAATTCCGCAAGTTGTTCCATCTGTTGAATCCCAGAAAGTAAACGACATTGACTTGCCTGTTCCATCTTCAAGATTTTTAAGATTTTCATCATTTACAACAAATGATTTAGTTGTATTTTCAAGTCCAGTTGTAGTGTTCTTATTAACACTGAACGTTGCCGTAACTTTAGAATTATCATTTTCTGCAGGATAGAAAGAACTATCCGATTCTACGTTTTTTTTCTGATAATTTTTAACACTTGAAGCATCGTTTAAAAATTTCATATAAATATCGCCGTTTCCGCCCGTAAATTCCGGAACTACAGCAAGTCCATTTGTAATTTTAAATGGTTTTTCATATCCATAATCAGAATCCGAAGTCTTAAAATCAACCGAATCTTTAAACAAATCTTGTTTTGCATCACCAGAAATAAAACTGTAAGTATTAAACTCTGAATCAGAATATTTTCCATCGCCAGTTAAGTCTGTTCCAATATGAAGTTTTGCAATGCGAGGCGCATTATTCTGAATACTAGTTTTTATTGTTTTTCCGGAAACGTTTCCTGCCTTATCGAACGCAATCAAAACAATTTCACAAGGTCCGTCCGACATTACATCAGAATAAATAGTTCCGTCCCAGCTGTATGTTGTTGCGACTTTTGTCATTGTTTCTGGCATGTTGTCGCCGTCATCGCCTGTTATGTTGTATTTTTTATTCGAACTATCAAACGTTGCTTTTTCCGCGCAGTCAACAACTTGTCCATAAGGAAATCCAGCATTGCTAACAGTGATTGAATCAGGAACTTCACCTTCAAAAATAATTGAAGAACCATTTATAGAACTAATTTTATGATATTCCCCGCCAATGTAAATCAATCCGCCTGCACGAATATGAACGTTTGAACTGTAAGACGAATCTGAAATTGTGAACGTTGATCTGCCGTCATCAAGTGAACCGGAATAAGTTTTTCCATACATTATAAACGTTTCGTTTCCTTGTGAAACTTCATATTTTGCAAGAGAAGAAACATAGAAATCCGTTGAATTAGATTTATAGTCATCGTATTTTGCCATTGCATCAAGCACGCGTTTTGAAGAACCTGATGTATCAGATCCATCTTGACGCAAGAAATAAAATAGTACACGTTCAAGTCCGGAACCAGCTTCTGTCATTGATCCAGATAAAGTGTAAGCATAGTTTGAATTCTGAATAACCGGTACATTTTCGCCAAGAAGATTCTGTTCATTTCCTTTTAATATGTCAAATGCAGGTGCGGTATTATCAATGTAGAATGTGTAAGTATTTGAACTTGAATGCCCGCTGGAATCTTCTACGTAAACCGTATAATTTACAGAAGAAGTTGTCATAGATGTTGTTTCTATCGGAATATAGATTTTCTGCGTTTTTCGTCCAGAAGAATCATTGCTCTGTGCAGATTTTTTATAATCCTGAATTGTAATGTTTCCGCGAGTTACTCTTATTGTATTTTCATTCAAAGAATCATTGTCGCTCAAAGTTACAACAAGATAATATGTTCCCTTCAAGTACATTTCAGAAACATAATTTTTTTCAAGACTGATGTCATTCTCAAGGGCAGAGTCGGAAAATTTGCTATATTTTCGCATTACTGCAATTTGACTTGGCGCATTTTGATCAATATGAATTACCGGAGCAGCCGTTTTTACATCAGTCCACAATCCCATTTTTCCATCTTTGTTTATTGCACATGCGCGAACCGCAATGTTTGTTGTGCCGTTAGAATCCGTTGGATTTAAATCGCCGTTTGTGTTAAGAGAAATATTCCAAGTAGAAGTTTTTGTCTCGCAAGGAATTCCCCACCAATCTTGCGTTACATAAGTTGTCTTTGCGTAAGTCGTGCCACTTAAAGTATCGGTGATTGAATAAGTTCCATCGGAATTTTCAGTTGGAATTACAATTCCTCCAAGCGTTTTAAATTCTTTTGCGAGAGGGGAACTATCAGTCGGGTTTCCAGACCAATCAATCGTTCCGTCCTCTTTAACAGTTCCAATCTGAATGAAAACTTTTCCAACGTCAGTTGTTTTAGAAGGAATCTGAACAGTTCCGTTTACACGGATTGTTCCAGAAAGAGTTATATAACTTTCACCCGAATCATAATCGTTTCTTGTAGGATAACTTATTTCTGTAGAAGGACGATCTGCATCTGGGTTATGCGTAATATGGAAATCTTTTTTGATGTAGACGTTTCCAAGTTTGTCAGTCGCCTTTAAATAAAGCGGAATTGTATAAATATTCGTTGCTGAATCATGAGTTACATCGTAATTTTCCACATTGTCGTAATTTACCAAATCATATTGATCACCTGCCAAGAATTGGAAATTAAACAATCCTGTAGATTTTGTATTATTGGAATTTGTCCAACCTTCCAATGCAGAAAGTCCCGCATCGGAGTTATTTTTTGTGCCTTTCGGAGGAACAAGCCATTCTACAGATTCAATTCCAATTCCAACGTCAGAAGTTATTCCGACAACGTTTACAGTTCCTGTAACTTCATCAGAAGAATCTGGACTTGTAATCGTTATGCTGTTTTCTCCAACAGAATTATCTATATAGAAAGATTCTGTTTTGGTTGTAGAATTTCCAGCCTTATCTGTAACAACAAACGTTACATTTTTCTGTCCAGTTGAGACTTCAGAAATAGAAAGTTTTTTTGATTCATAATAAGTGTAAAAGTTCGAAACAACAGCTGTTTTAGTAAGCGTAATTTCAGTTCCTGTAATTGCTGTTTCTGTTCCAGTTGAAACATCTTTTAATATTGCAGTTTCATTATTTCCGTTTGCATCGCTAACAGAAACTGTTACCTTATCAATATTTGCGTCATAAGCCGGAACGTAGAATTTTATATATTTAAAATTTCCGCCAGCGTAGCGACTTGCACTAATTTCATAATTACTTGCAACGCCGGCAGTGTTTGAACCTGCCGAAGCGGTCGAAGCCACGCTAGATGTTTCAGCAAGCGAAGTATGAGTTGTTTGAATATCAAGTCCCGCCGTTCCGAGCAATGGAGTTTGCGTATCAAGTTTTAAAGATAATGCATATTTGTTTTCAAATCCATATTCTGAATAACCGGCATCCGCAGAAGTTGTCTTTGCATAACGATAATAAGGCGTTTTTTCAGTTGTTGAGGCAGTTGTAAATGTCGTTCCTGAT
>CAYXDA010000047.1:0-12261 GCA_964463615.1 uncultured Treponema sp. | reverse complement strand
ATACTGAAATTGTTGGCGGAAATATATGTCAGAAAATGAAGTTAGAGTGCGATACGCTCCTAGTCCTACTGGAATGCAGCATATCGGTGGCGTTCGGACTGCGCTTTTTAATTATCTTTATGCCAGATCGAAAGGCGGAAAATTCATTCTTCGCCTGGAAGATACAGACCGCACTCGTTACGATGAAAAATATGTAAAAAATCTTTACGATACAATGGCTTGGCTTGGGCTTGATTGGGACGAAGGCGGTGATAAGGGCGGTCCTTATGGACCTTACGTTCAGAGCGAACGCTTTGAACTTTACAAAAAATACGCTCAGGAACTTGTTGAAAAGGGCGAAGCGTACTATTGTTTTTGCGATTCAGAACGTCTTGACCGAATCCGAAAGATTCAGACGGAAAATAAAATGGCTCCTGGTTATGACAGACATTGCCGATTTTTAACTCCGGAAGAAATAAAAGAAAATCTTGAAGCCGGAAAACCTTATGTTATCCGCTTGAAAGTTCCGATGGAAGGAACAACAAAATTTCATGATGAGATTTTAGGCGATATTGAATGGAAAAACGAAGATATTTCACCGGATCCTATTCTTTTGAAGTCAGACGGATTTCCTACATATCACCTTGCAAATATTGTGGACGATCATTTTATGAAGATTAGCCACGTTATGCGCGCTCAGGAATGGATTCCTTCAACTCCGCTGCATGTTCAGATGTACCGTTCGTTTGGGTGGGAACATCCGGAATTCTGCCATCTTCCAATGGTAAACGGACAGGACGGAAAAAAACTTTCTAAGCGACATGGTTCAACTTCTGTAAATGAATTCCGTGCCCGCGGGTATTTGCCGCAAGCAATCGTAAATTACGTTGCAATGCTCGGCTGCTCTTACGAAGAAGGAAAAGAATTCTATACTTTGGAAGAACTTGCAAAATCGTTCAAACTTGAGCACTTGAACAAAGCGCCGGCGGTTTTTGATTACAAAAAACTTGAATATTACAATGGAAACTACATCCGTCTTTTGAGCGATGAAGATCTTTACAAATGGACATTGCCGTTCATCACTGGAACCGGAGACGCTGCGTTGGAAATCAATCCGGAAAATCCGCAGCCGGCACCAAAAGTCGGACCGGAATATTCCGGAATTGCGCTTGGCGAAGATGGTGAACCTTATTGCGTAGACAAATCAATGAATATGACAAGCGAAGACGTAAAGAAAAAACTTCTTGCGCTTATGCCGCTTATAAAAGAGCGTTTAAAGTATCTTACAGATGCTGCGGAAATGGTTCACTTTTTGTTCACAGAACCGGCAGTTCCTGCAAAAGAGCAGATTGTTCCAAAACGTCTTGATGAAGCAAAAACAAAAGAAGTTCTGGAAACTGCAAAAGAGTTTGTAAAGGCGCTTCCGTCGCTTGATCACGAAGGTTCGGAAAATCTTGCAAAAGAATACGCTGAAAAGCTTGGAATAAAACTTGGCGACTTTATGATGCCAATCAGAATGGCCGTAACAGGAAGCAAAGTTTCGCCTCCGCTTATAGGTTCAATTTTGATTTTAGGCGTAGAAGATTCCATTAAAAGAATTGACCGTACACTTGCCGCGTTTTAATTAAAAAAAAAGCAGGTCATTTGGAAAGTGCCAGATGACCTGCTTTTTTTTAGATTTTCCGACTGTTGATTCTTGCAGATTCCAATTAATTCCAAAATCTATTTTTCGTAATTTTCAACTTGTTCGGTAAGCAGCGGAATCAGCTGTTTTTTGCGGCTTACAACATCTTTCAGGTAATAAGTATGTTCTTCCATTTTTGGGAATGTTACGAACGGTTCAAATTTTGGATCGCTTGCAATCAAAAGAATGGAAGAAAGCTGCGTTATGTCTGTAACTAAAAGCGCAGAAAAAATCGCTTTGTTTCCGCGTCGTTCAAGTTCAAGTTCAGTCATAAAATCTTCTTTGTAATCAAGAATTTCTTTTATATTGCTTACTTCAATTTGACTTACAGTATAAGAGCCTTTTTCTTCCTGATATTCTTTCATATCCTGATGAATTACTTCGCTTGCAGTTCTGCCTTTTATTCCGCTTCCGGCTGTAAGAATTTCTTTTCCCAGCTGCAGAATATCCAAATCTGTAATGTTTGCAAGATATTCTGCAATCTTCTTGTCTGTTTCTGTTGTTGTTGTGGATTTTAAAATCAGCGTGTCGCTTAAAATTCCGCACAGAAGAAGAGAAGCTATATCCTTTGGAATTGGAATTTTTGATTCCTGATACAATGTTGCAATAATTGTAGAAGTTGAGCCGAGCGGTTTGTTTATAAAAGTTATCGGATACGTAGTGTTCATAGAACCGATTCTGTGATGGTCAATCACTTCCAGAATCTTATAATGTTCAATTCCTTCAACCGCTTGTGAAAGTTCATTGTGGTCAACAAGAATAATTTCAATGTTCGGCTCGTTCGTTAAGTCGTGCTCGGAAATAATTCCTATAACTTTGTTGTTTTCATCCACAACAGGAAGTCGGCGGATAGGCGAGTTGAGCATCGTCATTTTTATTTTGGAAATAGTGTCGTTTATGTGAACCGCTTTTATTTCCGGATCTGCCATAAGTTCAACCGGTGTGGAGTAGGCAATCATCATAACCGTATCGCTTGTAGTGTAAGGGCTCATAATTACGCTTACACCGTTTTTTTGCGCTTTTTCTTTAAGCTCTTTGCTAAGAATATATCCGGAAGTTATTATTAAAAGTTTTACTTTCCGGCTTATACATTCTTCATAAATTTCCTTGCGGTCAGAAGTTATAACAATAACATTTTCGCTGGCGTGTTCGTCCAGCATCTGTTCAAAAGCTTTGTCGCTTGCTCCGCCTACAAGAATTGAAGATTTGAAAATTTCTTCCTGATTGGAAATTACCAAAGGCTGCGCGTTCATAGTTCGGATAATATTTCCGATGCTTGTGGAAATATTCACTTTTGTTTCCGGGTTCAGAACTGTAAGAATTTTTTGCGCGAACGCCGAATAGTGCAAAAGCGCTTTGTAATGTCCGTTTTTGTCCACAACCGGAATTGCGCGCAGGTTCGATTCCTGCAGTTTGCGTATTGCATTCCAGACAGGAACATCATCTTGTACAGTTAAAGTTTCGTCTTCCATAAAGTATTCAACTTTTGGCGTGAGCGAAGATAAATATATTGGCGGCTGAACCTTGAATTTTTTGAAAATGTAATCAGTTTGCGGATTAAAATGTCCCGCACGTGCAGCAAAATAATTGTTGCAACCTAAAAGTTGCTTTAGTCGTGCATAAGCCGTTGCTGCAACAGCGCAGTCCGTGTCCGGATTCTTATGACCGAAAATGTAAACAGTTTTTTTCATACTTTTATAATATAAGAAAATTCATTTGGAGAAAAGCGTAAAATATTTTAAGGGCGGACAACCGCCCTACGTCCGCACTTCGTTGCGGCCTACCCACCGTGCGGGGCAAAAAAGTTTTGCGCTTGGCCCCGCAACGCCCCGTAAGTTTTTATAAATTCTGCTTATTCGGCTAAATTTTCTAAAACCTCTTTTAAGATTTTCAAACCTGCGTTTATTTCTTTGTAAGAAATGTTAAGCGGAGGTACAAATCGCAAAACGTCGTTGCCGGCGGTAGAAAATAAAAGTCCTTTTTCCAGGCATATTTTTTCAATTTCCGCCGGATTTTTTTCCACTTGAACGCCGATTACAAGTCCTCTTCCGCGGATTTCCTTTATAAATGGAATATTCCAACCTGCAATCTGATTTTTTATGTATTCGCCTTTTTTCAAAACGCTTTCAAAAAATCCTGGTGCGGTTATTGTGTCTAGAACAACGTTTGCCGCGGCGCATGCAAGCGGATTTCCTGCGAATGTGGACTGATGGTCGCCCGCCTGAAAAACATTTCCTTTTCCGCGGTAAAGACATGCGCCCATTGGAACGCCGCCCGCAATTGCTTTTGCAAAAGTTACAACTTCCGGGTTGATTTCCAGCGCTGTGTTTGCCATAAGGGCGCCACACCGACCAAATCCTGTTTGCACTTCGTCGCACATAACAATTGCGCCCGCTTTTCGCGCCGCTTCTGCTGCGGCTTTTGCCCATTCCGGATCCAGCGGAATAACTCCGCCTTCACATTCAACGGGTTCCATAAAAAGAGCGGCTGTTGTTTCGTCAAAGGCGTTTTCCAAGGCGCTGAAATCGTTTGCTTTTATAGTTTTAAATCCTTCCGGATAAGGCGCAAATGCTTCTGCATGAAATTTCTGCTGGCCGGCTGCGGTTAATGTTGCAAGCGTTCTTCCATGAAAAGATTTATCTAAAGTAACGATTGTTTTTCGTTTTGCGCCGCCGTTAAGCTGTCCGTATTTTCGCGCAAGTTTGATTGCGGCTTCGTTTGCTTCTGCGCCGGAATTTCCGAAATAAACGCCTTCAAATCCGGTTGCTTTTAAAAGTTTGTCTGCGTATGTAATTCCAATGTCGCTTGTAAAATAATTGCATACGTGTATTTGGCGTTTTGCCTGTTTTGAAACGGCTTTTACAAGCGGCTTAAAATTATGTCCAAGAACATTAACTGCGATTCCTGCCAAAAAATCAATATATTTTTTGCCATTAACATCAGTTAGTGTTGAACCTTTTCCTTTTGCAAATGTAACATCAAAACTTCCATAATTATTCAAAACTTTTGGATTTCCCATAAAAATCTCCTGAAAATAAATAGCAAATCAAACCGCAGGTGGTTTCGATGAACTCAACCACCTTTGCTATGCGGACGTTGCCGAAGCGCGCCTTGTTTCCTGGAAGGAAACAAATCTAGAGGCAAATACAAGATGTATTTGCCCTGGTAGAAAATCCACCATAGCCCCGCGCAGCGAGTAACGAAACACACCGGCAACAGGACGTTGCCGAAGCGCGCCTTGTTTCCCGAAGGGAAACAAATCTAAACGAAAATCCATGGATGGATTTTCGTTTAGTACAGCATCGTTCCTATTCCGCGGTCGCTGAACATTTCTATTAATAGCGAATGAGGAACGCGACCGTCAATGATGTGCGTACGCGGAACGCCACCTTTTAGCGCAATCATACAACATTCAATTTTCGGAATCATTCCGCCGGCAATTACGCCGCTTTCTATCAGTTGCGGAACGGTTGGCATAGGAATGCGCGTAATAAGCGATTTTGGATCGTTTACATCTTTAAGAACGCCAGGAACATTTGTAAGCTGAACAAATTTTTCTGCCTTGAGCGCAACTGCAATTTTTGCGGCGGCAGTATCGGCATTTATGTTGTAGCGGTTTTCGTCTCCGGTTTCGCCAAGCGCAACGGTTGAAATTACCGGAATAAAATCGTGGTTCAACAAATCTGTGATAATTTCCGGATGAACTTGAGTTACTTCGCCCACAAACCCTAAATCTATGCCGTCCTTTTCTATCTTTTTTGCGCGCAAAAGACCGGAGTCAACACCGGAAAGACCCACCGCTTTTCCGCCTTCCTGCAATAAAAGTCCTACAATGTCTTTGTTCAATTTTCCGGTAAGAACCATTTGAACAATTTCCATAGTTTCAGAGTCCGTATAGCGAAGACCATTTATAAACTTGGATTCTTTTCCGACTTTATCAAGCATTTTGTTTATTTCCGGACCGCCGCCGTGAACTAAAACAACTTTTATGCCGATTGTGCTTAAAAGAACAATATCTTTCATTACGGCTTGTTTCAGTTCTTCGTTCAGCATTGCGTTTCCGCCGTATTTTACAACAACAGTTTTTCCAACCCATTGTTTGAAATATGGCATTGCTTGAATTAAAACGTCGGACCAGTGTTCATTGTCCAAAAGTCTTCCGCGGTTTTCATCATTTTGAATTTCTAAATCTGGCATAAAAAACTCCATATAAAAATCAGGACGAGGGAGCAACGCGACCAATGTCCCGTGTGGAAAGGGTAGGCGAAAACACTGCCCCTTCCCTATTACTTGGCGACGCAGTGGTTGAGCCTAGGGAAAGGCTTTTCCCTTCTAAAAATTTCTTGTTCCTGCTGCTGATTTTAAAATTAAGTGCGGTAATCTCCGTTTATTTTTACGTAATCGTAAGTTAAGTCGCAGCCCCAGGCTGTGCCTTCCGCTTTTCCGTCTTCCAAAGTTACAAGAATTTCTACGGCTTCTTCTGAAAGAATTGATTTTGCTTTTTCTTCGTCAAAGTTCAAAGGAACTCCGTTGTGGAAAACTTCGATTGTGTTTTCGATGGAATTAAAACTTTCATCGTCATCGTCGCCGATGTCGCAGCAACCGCAAGTACAAACTCCGGAAGAACATTCATTTTCTTTGTCCAAAGAGGCCGCGTCAAAATAGCGTTTTGCGCCGCGCTTGCTAGAAAAATAAACGCACGTTTTTTCCGGTGTAAAATCCAATCCGCTGTATCCCATTGCGCATAAAATACGTCCCCAGTTTGCGTCGCGGCCGAACATTGCGGCTTTTACAAGCGATGAAGAAATTACTTCTTTTGCAAGTCCGCGCGCGGTTTCCGCATCTTTTGCGCCTTTTACGTTGCATTCTATAAGTCGGGTTGCGCCCTCTCCATCCGCTGCAATTTTCATTGCCATAATTCTGTTCATTTTGTTAAGCGCGGCTAAAAAAGTTTTATAATCATCATTTTCTTCGCTGATTTCTGCATTTTCCGCCATTCCGTTCGCAAGCAGAATAAGCGTATCGTTTGTGGAAGTGTCTCCGTCTATAGAAACGCAGTTGTAAGTTTCCTTGATTGATTCTCGGAGTGCTTTGTCAATCATTTTTGAGCTGATTGCAACGTCGGTTGTAATAAAAGAAAGCATTGTTCCAAGATTTATGTGAATCATTCCGCTTCCTTTGCACATAGAACCCATTCTGCAAACTTTTCCGCCAATCGTAAATTCAACTGCGCATTCTTTGTACTGGGTATCGGTTGTCATAATTGCAATTCTGGCTTCTTCGTTTCCTTTTTTTGAAAGGCCATTTGCAAGTTCTGTGATTTTTGCTTCGATTTTTTCTACAGGAAGCTGCTGCCCGATTACGCCGGTTGAGCAAACCGCTACATTTTCCGCAGGAACATCAAGCGCATTTCCTGCAAGAATTGCCATTTTTTCCGCAACTTTCTGACCTTGTTCGCCGGTGCAGCAGTTTGCGTTTCCGGAGTTTGCGATTACAGCCTGAAGAATGCCGTTTGCAATATTTTTTTTAGTAAGTTTTACGCTTTCCGCTTTTACCCGGTTTTGAGTAAAAACACCAGCCGCATTGCAAGGTTTTTCTGAATAAATCAAAGCGACATCGTTTGTTTTCCGACTTTCTTTTATATGACACAAAATTCCGTTTGCGGTAAAACCGTTTGCCGCAGTAACTCCGCCGTCAATAAATTTAATTTCAGACTGCATATTTATACACTCCATTTGTATATTTTTACAAAAATTATAGTGATTTGGAATGATAGTAGCAACTGTTTCTGAGAATGTTTAAATAGGAAGCGCGGTTTTTTAGCGTTCTGCAAAACAACTGATGCAGAACGCTAAGCCGCTAAGACAAATCGTAAGTTTCGCCGTATTTTACAACGGTTACATTCTGATATCCGTGTTCGTGCAGATAATTTGTAAAAAAATCCTGCGCATCCGTTTCACCGTGAACCATAAAAATATTTTTTAAGCGGCTTTTGTCAATTGCATCAAGCCAGTTTGTCATTTCTTCGTAATCAGCGTGCGCGCTGAATGCGTTGATTTGCTCAACCTTTGCTTTTACTTGATAAAGATCGCCCAAAATCTTAACTTCTTTTTCTCCGTCGCGGATTTTTCGGCCCAAAGTGTTTTCCGCCATGTAGCCAACAATAAGAACAGTATTCCGCTCGTTTCCGATTTCATTCGCAAGATGATAAAGAACGCGGCCGGCTTCGCACATTCCGTCTGCGGAAATAATAATCATCGGACCTTCTTTTTTGTTCAGCGCTTTAGATTCATCAACACTGGTTGTGAATTTAAGCGAACCGAATCCGAACGGATTTTTATGATGCTTTAAGAAAGTTTCGTTTACACTTTCGTCGTAGCATTCCGGATGAACACGGAAAACGCTTGTTGCGTTCGCAGCCATCGGCGAATCCACATAAATCGGTACAACCGGAATTTTCTTTTGGTCTGTTAAAAGATGCAGATAGTAAACAAGTTCCTGAACGCGTTCAATCGCAAAAGATGGAATAATGATTTTTCCTTTTTTAGCGCAAGTGTCGCGGACAACCCGTTCCAGTTCCTTTAAAGCAAATTCGCGGTTTTCGTGCTTTCTGTTTCCGTATGTTGATTCAAGAACAATATAATCAGGGGCCGGCATATCGGTTGCCGGCGGACGTATAATCGGTTTTTCCTTGCGGCCTATGTCGCCCGTAAAAAGAATTCTGGTTTCGTTTTCGCCGGTTGAATGAACATAAGGCGAGCTTAATCCGTTGTGCCATCCGCGGATTGAAAGACTTGCAAATGCGGAACCAAGAATGTGTCCTGCGTCAAAAAATTCCAATTGCGTATCCGGAGAAATATACATTTTTCTGTTGTACGAAAGACTGATAATCTGATTTGCGCACTTTAAAACATCATCTTCATCAAAAATCGGCTTCCAGCTAAATTTTTCGCCCTTCTTTCGCGCCTGTTTTGCAAGAAATTCCGCATCCCGCGCCTGAATTCTTGCGCTGTCCATCATTACAAGGTTTGCAATATCGCGTGTGGCAGGAGTCGCATAGATATTTCCGTCGTAACCCTTTTTTGTAAGAACAGGCAAAAGACCGCAATGGTCATAATGTCCGTGCGTAAGAATAACGGCTTCAAGTTTTTCGTGATTAAAATCAAAATTGCGGTTTTTATTGTCAGATTCTTTTCGTTTTCCCTGAAAAGCGCCGCAGTCAATCATAAGCTGCCGGCCGTCAATTTCAAGAATATGTTTAGAACCGGTAACTTCCTGAGCAGCTCCGAGTGAATATAATTTTATGCCCATAAAAGAATCCTCCTTGTTTGCAGAAAAATAAAAGTCAACAGTTATATTTTATCACGCAGTTTATAAATAACAAGAAATTTATTTTTAGGGCGCAAAGGCCAAACGTAACGGGCTTTCCAGTGTTCTCACTTCGTTCGCCTTGCGGCCAGCCGTCGCAAAGCTCCGGCGCGCTTCGCGCCACTTACAATCCCGCGCAGGCCATATTACAGAAACAATAAAATATTGCAAAAATCCGCGGCGTTCATTCTGTTTTTGCAAAAAATAGAATGTTTCTTCCATATAAAAGCATTTTTTTTGGTGCAAAAATTTATTTTCGTAACATTTAAATTTTTCTGCTTGCACTTATAAAATAACTGATGTACAATTAGTTTAGCGTTCAACTAGTTAAACGCTAAACTAATTAAAAAAACTTTTTCAGGTCGTCAGAAGCTGCTTTGGAGAGGAAAAAAAGTATTTTCTGATATTTGTCATTTTGGAGGAAATTGATGAAAGTAAATGAACTTAAGAAATCATTACCACTATATGTTTTGCTTTTACCGTCTTTTCTGCTTTTGTTTTGCTTTTCTTATTTGCCGTTGGGCGGACTTGTTATGGCATTTAAGGATTACTCTCCTGCGCGGGGAATTCTTGGAAGTCCATGGGTAGGATTTAAACATTTTATTCAATTTTTTAAATCTTATCAGTTTGGTCTTACAATTAAAAATACTTTAGTTTTAAGTGTATATGGTATTTTTACAAGTTTCCCGTTGGCAATAATGCTCGCTTTGATGTGCAATCATATGCGCAACGGCCCTTTTAAAAAGACATTCCAAGTTATAATCTATCTTCCGCACTTTATTTCTACAATGGTAATGTGTGGTCTTATTTTGATTTTTCTTTCTCCGGGAAACGGTTTGTTTGCAAATATTGCAAAGTTGCTTGGTGAAAAATTTCCGAACATTATGGCAAGTCCTACAGCGTTCAAGCATATTTATGTATGGACAGATATTTGGCAGCATCTTGGTTGGGACAGTATTATTTATCTTGCTGCTCTTTCCGCTATCGATCCTACTTATTACGAAGCCGCAACAATGGACGGCGCAAGTACAATACAGAAAATCCTTCACATCGACCTTCCTTTGATTTTGCCGACAGCAATGGTTCTTTTGATTTTGCGCGCCGGAAGTATTTTGGGCGTAGGATTTGAAAAAGTTTATCTTTTGCAGAACGTTCAGAATATTGCATCAAGTGAAATTATTTCTACTTATGTTTACAAAATGGGTCTTCAGGGTGGTCAGTACAGTCTTTCTACCGCAATCGGACTTTTCAATACTGTAGTAAATGTAATTATCCTTTTGGTTGTAAATGCCATTGCTAAGAAAACTACAGAAACAAGTTTGTTCTAGGAGGTAAAGTATGGCTTTGATGAGAAAATCTACAACAGATGCACTTGCGAATATCGCTTTTAAAGTTATCGCAATAATAATGATACTTATGGTTATATATCCTTTGTGGTTTATTATAATTGCATCTTTTAGTAATCCTAATGATATTGCAAACGGTAAAGTTTGGTTCTTCCCTTCGCAGTTGGATTTTAGAGGCTACAGGGAATTGTTCAAACAAAGTTCAATTTGGACCGGCTATTTAAATACAATCATTTACACTGTTGTTGGAACTTTGGTTGCGCTTGTTGTAAATATTCCTGCCGGATACGCAATGAGCCGAAACGATTTGTACGGTAAAAAGATTATAAACATCTTTTATGTTATTCCGATGTTTGTAAGCGGCGGACTTATTCCTACATACTTTGTTGTAAAAGGTTTTGGACTTTTGAATTCGTTCTGGGTTATGGTTTTGCCGTTCTCTGTTTCTACATACAACATTATCGTTGCAAGAACATTCTTTAAATCTTCTTTGCCGGAATCTTTGTGGGATGCGGCCCGTATAGACGGATGCGGAACTTTCAGATACTTTATTCAGTTTGTAGTTCCACTTTCTAAATCTATTCTTGCGGTAATTGGTCTTTGGACTGCTGTTGGACTTTGGAACTCTTGGTTCAATGCCCTTATCTATCTTAATGACGAATGGCGCCAGCCTTTGCAGCTTATTTTAAGACGTATTCTTATCAGTAACGAATCTTTGCTTGGTAGTGCTACCGGTTCTATGGCTCAGGAACTTAGACAGCTTTCTGACATGATGAAGTACGGAGCAATTGTAATTTCTACGCTTCCTATTATGTGTTTGTATCCTTTCTTGCAGAAGTATTTTAATCAGGGCGTAATGATTGGGGCCATCAAGGAATAATTTTGTGCTGTAACTTTTTTATAAAGTTATAAAATATGGAGGAAATTTTATGTTTGGGAGAAAAACTGCTAGAGCGGTAAGTCTTTCTGTGCTTGCTGCATGTCTGCTGAGTTTTGTTGGTTGTACAAAACAAGAGCAAGTTGCCAAAGCGGACAACGAATTTGAAGTTGCAACTGTTCGCTGGGCTGATTGGGGTGAAGCTTATCACACAGGTTTCCCTGATAAAGCTGCAGAGGAATCTGGAATTAATGTAAAATGGCGCACAATTTTGAATTCTGACTGGGGCGACAAAAAGGCCGTTATTCTTGCTGGTGGAAATTTGCCTGATGCTTTCTTGGGTGAAATTTGTTTTTCTGAAGGCGAAGTTCTTGCTAACAGAGGACTTTTTATTCCTATTGAAGATTACATTGAAGAATATATGCCTAATTTGTCAAGAATTATGAAGGAAGATCCTACAATGAAGGCTCTTGCAACATCTTCTGACGGTCATATTTACGGCTTGCCTGCAAAAAAGGTTTTGCGCCTTACAGTTTGGAACCAGATGTTCATAAACAAAAAATGGCTTAAGAATTTGGGCTTGTCTATGCCTAAAACTTATAAAGAATTCCAGAACGTTCTTATGGAATTCAAAAACAAGGATGCGAACGGTAACGGCGATCCTAATGATGAAATTCCGTTCGGTGCAGGTTACGCTAACTCTGTAATGTTCTTCTGTTTGCCTTTCGGAACTACAGTTGGAACTGATACAACAACTATGATGGCTGTACGCGACGGCAAACCTGTTTATCTTCCTACAATTGATCAGTATAAACAAGGCGTAAAGTGGATGCACGAATGCTATAAGCTTGGCTTGATAGACGAAGAACTTTTCACAGAAGATGCTTCTATGCGCGATGCTAAACTTATGTCTCCAACTCCTTTAGTAGGTTGTGCTCCTGGATGGACAGCAGACTCTACATTTGGTCCTAACGCAGATGAATACGAAGCTCTTTTCCCTTTGGCAG
>CAYXDA010000046.1:0-12344 GCA_964463615.1 uncultured Treponema sp. | reverse complement strand
AACTTCAGGAGAGCGGAAGAAGGCTGTCATTAAATACACAAAATCTGTGGATGAACTTCTTGGCGGGCAGCAGAATTCTTCTGCTAAAAAAAATGTTGATTGGGACAGCCTTGATTTTGCGGAGAATACAAGTGTTTCTTCAAGTGCGACTGTTTCGGAAAAAGTTCAGAGTTTGGAAAATGCATCTGCGCTCAGCGGTGCTGCGGCTGTTAAAACCGATTCTGCAGGCGGAATTTCCACCGTTGGCAAAAAAAATTCTTCCGGAACGGATGCGACATCGGAAACATCCGCTCTTCTGAAAGGCATAAAAAATTCAACTTATTCTTCTTCTGCGGCAAACGGGCTTAAATCGCAGATTTCTGTTGGAACAAGTCTGGATTCCAGCGGAAAAATTTCCCTGGCAATGACAGACGGTTCTTCAAGAATTCTTTTGGATCCTGCGGAACCTTTTATTTCAATTTCAGAAAAAGCCGCTGCATTGATAGACAGCACACGCAATGTTTCCATTACGTTCAGAATTCTTCCTCAAGGGAATGTTCCGCTTAATGCCATTGCGATTTCGCCTTCTTCAAGTTTGCCGCTTGAGGTTCAGTCTGAAATAAAAGCGCAGATTTCAAAATGGCGTTTTGCTTCTGCTTTAACTGATGGACAGGCACGCTTTGACTATAGTATTATAAAACGTTAGCAAAAATATTATAATATTGAAAATATGGAGGAAACGTGAACATAAAAAATCTTGGTGAAATAGAAGCAGTTGCTTTTGATATTGACGGAACGATTTACCCTCAGTGGAAAATTCATTTTATAGCTTTTATTCACTATTTGTCGCACGGAATTTTCTTTCTCCATTACGGACTTGTCCGCCACGAACTTCATGGTTTGGAACAGACCGCGGATTTCAATAGAATTCAGACAGAAAAAATGGCAAAGCGTTTGAACTGTTCTTATGAAAAAGCTGCGGAAAAATTGGATAAGATTGTTTATTCCGGCCTTGAAAAATACTTTAAAAGAATCAGATGTTATAAAGATTGCGTGGAAACAATAAAGAAATTCAAGAATGCGGGATTAAAAATTGCGCTTCTTTCAGATTTTCCGCCGGAGCAGAAAGGTGAAATTTGGGGCATAAAAAAATATTGCGATGTTGCGCTTGGAACGGAATCGCTTGGTGCATTAAAACCGGATCCTTATTCGTTTAAGAAAATGGCAGAAAAACTCGAAATTCTGCCTGAAAAAATTCTTTTTGTTGGAAACAGTTTGAAATATGATGTTGCCGGTTCCAAGGCGGCCGGAATGAAAAGCGCGTATCTTCTTGCCTGGCGTTACAGAATTTTTAAGTTTTTAGTGCCCAAGAATGTTGATATTGCGTTCTCAAACTATCGCCAATTGCAGGATTTTGTGTTAAAATAAAATACCGTTTTTATGGGTGGGGAAATTAAATGGTTATCACAATTCTTATCGCGTCAGCAATTGCAGCTGGAATTTCTTATGCGCTTCATTTAATAGACAAAGACAGCAATCAAATAGAAAAAGTAAAAAAATATGCGGATAAGCGGCAGACGGAAATAGATTTGTTTATTCGCGAACATATAAAACTGCTTTCAGACAGTACTGCCTCATTGGACACAAAGCAGATGCAGGCTGCGGCTGCAATAACAAGGCTTGATTCTCAGATAAAAGAATTTGCGAACAGCGCAAAAAGTTTAAAAACTGATTCAGAAGCGGTAAAAAATATCGAAGAAAGAATAAAAGCTTACGATGAAGTTTTAAAAGAACTTATGAATATGACTGCAAAAGTTGAGGAAAATTTGCAGCTTATAAAAAAAGAATCATTGGTTGTGGACAGACTTAATGAACGGCTTTCTGCGCAGGACAAAAATATTGTTGCGATTGAAAAGCGCATTCCCCAAATTTCTTCGGAATTTGCGCATAAAAACGGAGAACAACTGAAACTTCTTGGAAACAAGCTTCTTGATGAATACGATTCTCATGGGGAAAAACTTAAGACTGATATCAGACAGATTGAAGAGAGTGCAAAAAAAGCGCTTGTCTCTTTTCAGAACGAAATTTCTGCGGTTTACGAGGAGGCAAGTCTTAAGGCGGCAAAACTGGAAGACGAAGCGTTTGAACATCTTAGCCAGCGTTCCGCAGAGCGAAGTGATGCTTATATGCAGAATGTTAATGCAAAAGCAAAGGAACTTGAAAGCCAGCTTGAAATGAAAGTAAAGGAACTTGCCGCGCACATAGAAGAGCGTTCGGATGCTGTAAGTACAAATGCAGAATCAAAAACTGTTGCGCTTGATAAAAAATACAATGAAATTTACACTCAGCTTTCTTCAAAATTCAATCAGAAAACTTCTGAATTGCAGGAAGATCTTACTGTAAAAACTGCGGAAGTTCAGCAGGCATATAAAGATTCAAATGCGGAAGTAATTGCGAATGTAAAAAAGACTCTTTCCGATTTGGATGCAAAATGTAAGGCAAAAATAGATGAAATAACTGCAAAATACGATGAAAAAATCGGTGCGCTCAACGAAAAATACGGCAAGCAGATTGAAGGTGCAAGCGGAAAAAGCGATACAAGAATTGCGGAACTTCAGCAGAAGATTACAGCGGCTGATGAAAAAGCAAAATTGCATATCGATGCACTTACGGAAAAATATATGCAGTCGGTTGCGAATGTCCGCGGAAAGTACGAAACTGCTCTTAATTCAATTGACGGAAAGAACAGCCAGAGAATTCAGGAACTTGAAAAACGCTACGATGATTCCTATGAAATTGTGAATAAAAAAGTTTTGGATTTTAATACATCATTTGAAACTCAATTTAAAGACGATATTGAAAAGTTTACGGCATCGTATAAAAATTATCTTTCAGAAGTTCAAGCTGATTATACAAACAGAATGGGTGAATTCAATTCTGCCTATGAAAAATCGTTTGAAGATTTTGATTTAAAATATAAAGATGCTGCAAATTCTTATAATTCCAAGATTGAAGATTTGCAGGCAAAAGTTGACGAGGCGCTTGATTCCTACGGGCAACTTGCAAAACAGGCGGAAGAAAATATTGACGGCTACAACACAAAAATTGAGCAGAAAATTGAAACCGTTAAAAATCAGCTTGCAGAAACGCTTAACGCAGTCAGTGCAAATGTTGAATCTTCCGTTCAGAATGCGGAAAATACTGTTAATCGCGTAAAAGAGGAATGTTCTCTTGCTCTTTCAAAAGTTGATGAAGTTGAACCGCAGCTTAACGAAAAAGTTCAGGCAATTGATGCTCGTATCAGTAAATTCCGCGAAGAAACAAATGCAAAAATGCAGCAGCTTGATGAAGTTCTTAAAAGTTCAAGTGAAAAAATTGAACATATGTGCGAAAAACAGCAGTCCGAAGCGCTTGGAGACATTGACAGGCAACTTTCCGCATACAAAAAAGATATGGAATATCGTCTTTCCAAGTTGGAGAATGTAGGTAGTCAGGTTGATGTTCTTGAAAATAATTTGAAAGCGGCAATGGAAGAAGTAAGCAAACGCACATTGTCTGTATTTGATTCGTTTACTTCTGACCAGGCGCAAAAGCAAAGTCAGTTTGCGGCTTCTGTAAAAGAGAATAATGAGCAGATAGAAGGCGACCTTCAGATTCTTGAAAATAAAATTGAAGAACTTAAGAAAACGGCAATCGGAAATATGTCTGAAAAACTTGCCGGTTTTGAAGATGCTTTTGATAGGGATCTTAAAACCAGAGGGAATAAAATCAACGATGATCTTGCTACTTGGAAAAACAGTTTTGACGGCAAGATTACTGCGTTTACAAGCGAATATGAATCTGCGCGGCGCGAAATTGAAGCGGAATACAATAAAGATTTGCAGGAAAAACTTGCTCTTGTTCAGGCAAAAAGCGATGAGCAGACAGCGCGCATAACGCAGGGAATTGCGAAGTCTGAAGACGCTGTAAATGAGCATATTGCGGAGATAAAATTGTTAATAAACAATTTTGCTTCTGAAATGCAGACAAAAGTTAATAAAGTTGATGAAAGTTCAGACGAGGCGCTTAAAAATGCAATGGAACATTCGCAGAAAAATATCGGCGAACAGTTGCAGAAACTTCAGTCGCAGATGCTTGATGAGTTGAAAACGTTTGAAGAATCTGTTTCCAGCAGACAGGAAACCAGTATTTCTTCTATAGATTCAACATTGACTGAATTTAAAACTTGGAAAGCTCAAATACGAACTCAACTTGATGAATCAAAGAATTTGTTCAAAGCAGAAATTGACGGCTTGAAAGAACAGTCGGAAAATAAAGTTAAGGATGTGCTTCAATATATAGAAGTGGAATATCAGAAAATTTATGATGATTCTGCAAAGAAAATTTCCGATCTTTCTGACAAGGCGGATGATACAATTGATGTGTTCGATCAGCGTTCAAAATCTATTTCCGAACAGATTGAAAAATATTACGCGGAAATACTTAAAGATTCTGAAAACCGCATGAATGTTCAAAATTCGGATTTTGCGCGGAAAATTCAGGATTTTACGACACAGTTGAATGAAATGACGGATTCAAACCGTTCAACTCAATCGGAACTTGCATTTAAACTTCAGGGATTTTCAAATGAGGTACAAACGCAGATGAGCGAACTTTCAAAAGAATTGCAGAACGTAAGAAACCAGATTGGTGTTTACGAAAAAGCCGAGCAGATGAAAAAATCTTTGGATGAGAAAATCAGTTTGCTTTCAGATGACTTTGAAAAACTGGAAGGCTTTAAAGACATCGCGGATGATTTGGATAAAGAATACAACCACGTAATAAGTTTGAAAAACGATGTTGAAAAGCAGATTGACGCATTTGATACGCAGAAATCTAAAGTTGAATCGCTTAGCCAGCGTTATGAAAAAATGATTTCGCTTAGCGCGCAGATTGATGAGAAAATACGCGGCTTAAATACAACTTTTGATGGACTTCAGACAATGGAAGTGCAGGTGCGCGATTTTCAGGATACGCTTTCCAGCATTTCCGGCCGCTATGACCGTCTTGAGCAGAAAAATATTGTCATCGACCGTGTTTTGAAAGATGTTGACACTTCTTTTGAAAATTTGAAATCTTTGGAAGACAGGTTAAAGGCTTGCGAACGTCAGTCGGAAACTTTGCCGGATGAAATTAAAGATGTGCAGAACAATGTTGATGAGCTTTTGAAAAACGGGCCTAAAATTGGTGATGCCGCGGCAAAACTTAATAATTTGCAGCAGATTCTTGATGAAACTGAGCAACGGCTTGCGGAAATCAATTCGGCAAGAAGCGGAGTTGGCAGAATAGAAGAGCGTCTTAACAAAATGGATAAAGATTTGGACGGAAAACTTAAACTTGTTCAGTCAATGGTGAATGACGACGTAAAGAAAAATCCTGGACCGCAGGAACAGTTTATTGCGCCGCAGGAACGTGAACAGGTTAAGCAGCTTGCCAGACAAGGATGGACAGTATCGCAGATTGCACGCGCGTTAAAAAGAACGCAGGGCGAAATAAGCTTGATTTTGGAACTTCCTTCTGATATGTAATTTGATTTTCTGCAAAATGCTACTTGCAGAGCAGGCAGGTAGCCCACGCTTCTATTGCGTTTCCTGAACCGACGGAATCCAACTTTTCGCCGGTTTTTGCTTTAACAAAAATTTGGTCTTTGCTTACATTAAGCGCGTCCGCTATGTTTTCTATAACTTCATTGCGCTTTGGAAGAAATTTTGGTTTTTCAAGTTTTACAACGCAGTCAATATTTATCAGCTTCCAGCCGTTTTCTTGCACTTTCTTCCAGATGATTTTTAAAAGTTCAATAGAATTTGCATCTTTCCATTCGGCTTCTTCCGGCGGAAAAAAACTTCCTATATCGCCAAGTCCGCTTGCACCCAAAAGCGCGTCTGTGATTGCGTGCAGCAGAGCATCTCCGTCAGAATGTCCGTCTTCGCCTTTTTCAAACGGAAATTCTATTCCGCCTATTATAAGTTTTCGGCCTTCCACAAGTCTGTGCAAATCATAGCCTAATCCGGTTCGTATTTTTTGCATATCCAGTTCTCCGGAAATTTCAGATTTTTTGCTTTCTGCGTAATTTTTGTAATCTTCCGCGAAAGTGATTTTTTTGTTGCAGGAATCACCGTCTATAACTTTTACCTTTGTGCAGTATTTTCCCCAGATTTCAGTGTCATCGGTGTATTCTTTTTTGTCGTTTTCCGCTTTTTTATGCGCGGCAAAAAGTTCGTTAAACTTAAATCCCTGCGGAGTTTGTACGGCTGTCATCATGGAACGCTGCAAATGCTCGGAAATAAAGCCGCTTGAATCGATCATTTTTTGTGTGTCAACAGGAGTTGTTCCGGGAACTGCTGCCCCGAATTGAAATGCGGCGTTAAGGACATCGTTGATTATTTTTTTTGTAACAAAAGGGCGTGCACCGTCATGGATTAGAACAAAGTCCGGTTTTTGATTTTCCGGAAGTTTGTTTATGGCGCAAAGAGCATTGAACACGCTTTTTTGCCGCGTTGAACCGCCTTCAACAAACAGGAGTTCTGTATTTTTAAGTGAATTTTTTACATCGGAATCTGCAAATAAAGCATCTTTCGTTTTTTGTTCTTCCGAAACTGGAATTGTAATTGCCAGAGTATCAACTTTTATTGAATCTATAAATTTTTTTACAGAAGTTGAAAGAACGGTTCCGTTTTTAAGCGGAAGATATTCTTTTTTTATGCTGCCGCCCATTCTGGAAGAAGAGCCGGCCGCACAAATGACAACTGCGATTTTAAAAGAACTATTCTTCAATGTCATCATCTAGATTTTCGTCTTCTTCGTCCATTTCGTCTGAAGAATCGTCATCGTCGTCATCTTCATCATCGCTGTTTTTGTTTTTCTTTGAAGAAGAAACATCATCCATCAAATCATCATCTTCATCGTCGAAGTCGTCTATGATGTGTTTTATTTTTTGAGCGGCTCCAGGCGGCTCAAGTTTTGTGTGAATCATAGATTCAACTTCTTTTTCTGAGATGCCCATTGCAATGGAAATTTCGTCCTGAAGCAGTTTTTTTGCCTGATCGTAAAGTTTGCGTTCCAAAATAGGAAGTTCTTTTACTTTTGAACGGTTGTAAAGGCAACGTACGATTGCCGCTATATCCGCAATTGTTCCTTTTTTTAAAAGGTCAAGGTTCATTTGATAGCGAAGCTTCCAGTCGGAAGTGATAGGTTCAAATTCATCGGAAAGGGAATCCAACGCTTTTTGCGCTTCTTCCGCACCTACAACAGGGCGAATTCCCAAATCTTCCGCTTTTGCAACAGGAACAAGAACGACCATGTCGGAAACTTCAATATAAATTTTGTAGTACTGCATTACAGTACCGCGAAAGTCTTTTTCAAAAATTTCTTTGATTAAGCCGACGCCTTGGCTTGGATAAACAATTTTTTCGTTGATGTTAAACTTTGTTTCACTCATATTTTTTTATTATACCATACTTTTTGTGAATTTTCAATTTTGTTGCATAAAATGATTTATTTATGATTTGTAAAAAAATAATTGCGCGGTTTTCGCGTTGATCATTCTGCGCGGGTATGGAGCGGTTTTGCGGCTTTGCCGCAAAAGGCGAGTGAAGTGAGCTTGCGAACGTAACGAGACCGAGCGTTAGCGGGCCGCGGAACACCCGGTTGCAAAAATGTTTGCGCCCAAAATTATTGTATAAACCTCTGAAATATTCTATTATAAAGGACTACCTTTTTTAATAATTTATTTTGGAAAAACATGAGTAACGAAAACGAAATTAAAAACGAAAATTTGGATGATGAAATTGTTCCTATTGAACCCCAGCTTCAGATGGAAAATGCAGAAAAAATTGGAACAGATGAGCAAAATCAGGAAAAATTGACTGAAAATTCAGATGGTGATGGAAATTTAGAAACGGAAGATGATTCTGAAATATCTTTTGCAGATTTGGGACTTGATGAACCTACGCTTGCGGCTGTTGAACGCAAGGGATTTAAAGTTCCTTCTCCAATTCAGGTTTTGGCAATTCCGCGACTTTTGAACGGAGATGCAAATATTATTGCGCGCGCCAGAACTGGAACCGGAAAAACCGCTGCGTTTGGCTTGCCGATTATTCAGCGGCTTCGCGGTTCGACAGGAACTGTAAAAGCGCTTGTTTTGGAACCGACCCGTGAACTTGCAATTCAGACTTGTACGGAAATGCAGTCGTTTACAGAAGGAAAATCGCCTAGAACTTGCGTTTTGTACGGCGGAGCGTCTTATTCCACTCAGATTAAGGATCTTAGACGTGGAGTTGAGATTGTTGTTGGAACTCCGGGACGAATTCAGGATCACCTTGAGCGCGGAACTTTGGATATCAGCAAAATTGAATATTTTATTCTTGATGAAGGCGATGAAATGCTTGATATGGGCTTTATCGACGACATTGAAGAAATTTTCAGACAGGCAAATCCTGATGCAAGAATTCTTTTGTTCAGCGCAACAATGCCTGCGCCAATTTTAAAGATTGCCGGCGAATTTATGGGCGATTATGAAATTGTGGAAGAAGAAGGCGTTGTTGATGAACCTTTGTTGATTGATCAGAAATTCTGGGTTGTGCGCGAAAATGATAAAATTGAAGCGCTTGTGCGCCTTATTGATTTTGCAGACGATTTTTATGGAATTGTTTTTACGCAGACAAAGCACGATGCGGACAATGTAACTCGCGCTCTTGATGAAAAAGGTTATGAAGTTGCGGCTTTGCACGGAGATATTGCGCAGGCTCAGCGTGAAAAAATAATTGACCGCTTTAAAATCAAGAAAACACGCATTCTTGTTGCTACGGATGTTGCTGCGCGCGGAATCGATATTAAAAATCTGACTTATGTTGTGAATTATTCGCTTCCGTTTGACGGTGCGACTTATGTTCACAGAATCGGCCGAACAGGCCGTGCCGGAAAAGAAGGTGTTGCGGTAACTTTTGTTTGTCCGCAGGAAACAAGAAAACTTGGATTTTTGCAGCGCGCTGTGCGCAAGGCAAGCAAGGGCGAAATGAAGGAAGAGAAAATTCCTTCTGTAGACGAAGTTCTTGCAAAAAAGCGTCTGCGCATTTTTGATGAATTGAAAGAAAATCTTGGTCTTTCCGGCGAAGAGCCGAACCTTGTAAAACCTTCTGAAGAATTTGTGAAAATGGCGGATGAACTTTCAGAAAAAAATGACGCAAAAGAAGTTCTTGCTTCTGTTCTTGAAGTTCTGTACGGCAAAAAATTGAACAAATCCCGCTATGGAAAAATTGCACAACAGGCAAGTCCTTCCGATCAGACAAGAGTTTACATTCAGATCGGACGTAGGGATGGTTACAATCCGCGTTCTGTTGCGGACTATTTCAGCAAAATGCTTAATATTCCCGGCAGATTGGTTGACAGAATTGATATGTCTGCTAATTTTACGCTGGTTTCACTTCCGAAAGAAGCTGCAAAGCGCGCCTTGGATTTGGCAAAGCAAAACCAGAATGTTCCGCACATGCATGTTGACATAAAAGAAGGCGGCGATGATTTTGGCGGCGCCAGGGGAAGTCGCGGAAGAGGTCGCGGCGGATTTGGTGGCGGTCATCGTGGCGGAAGGGGCCGCGGTTTCGGTGGTCGTCGTGAAGAACGTTCAGAGCGAAGCGAACGCGGCGGAAAAGATCGTTTTGGCGGACGGGACAGAAGTTCGCGGAATTTTCATAATCAGACGGAACGTTCTGTTCGCGCAGGTTCTGCAGGTTTATACAAACAAAAGAAGAGCGGCAAAGCAGAGCGGTTTTAATGTAGATTAGCGCTGTTCTTTGTAGTTTTTCATCCAGTTATAAATAGGCTGCTGCCAGGTCTGCGATTTTTCGCGGTCTTTCAGCAGCTTTTTATATGTTTCTTTTATATAGTCGCGGATTTCAATAACGTCAGACGGAAAAATATCGTTTGAATCTTTAAATAGCAAATCCACAAAGTTTTCTGTGTTTTTTTCTGTCCAAAATCCTTGAGGATGTGCGGTTGTAAGCATATAAAGAGCACCGGCCACGCAGTTGATGCTGTGCTGTTTTACAAAAAGCACGCTTTCTGTTATTCTTAGCGCCCCGAAAAGACTTTTTTCTAAGATTTCATTTTTTTCATAGCTGTTAATGTCGCACTGTTCAAAAATTTTGCGCACAAAAGCGTACGTTCCTGCAACAATGGAAACGTGCAGGCTTGGAACGCACAAAAGATGCGGATCAAATGCATGGATTAACACAAAACGCGGTGTTCCGAAGTATTTTGGGCGGTCTGTCGTTGTAAGCACGGTTGAATAAACAGAACCTGCTTTTTTGTAAAGTTCTGTAAAAAAGTTTTCAAAGCCTGCTAGAGCGTCAACAGCTTTTTGTTCTTCAATTTTTGCAAAGAGCATATTCAGGGTTCTCGCTATGAACCATATAAAATCAAGGTAAATGTTTACTTTTTTAGGAATAAAAGGAATTTGCGCATCAAGTTTGTGGTCAACGTGAACGACAGGAATATGCGAAATTTTTAATTTTTGTTTTTGCTGAATTATAAAAAAATTTGAAAATACCGTGCTTATTAAAGGAAATACACCTTTCCGCGTTATCGGATATTTTAAAATTTTATAGAATGTTCCGGCAGCGGAATAATTTGCAAAAGGTTTTTGCTCTTCTTCTGATTTTTTCATGTTTCTGCTCTTTTTCATAGTTCGTTTTCCTGTCGGATGGAATCCAGTCTTGCAAGGCGTTCTTTATCCGGCGTTATGCAAAGATTTTTTTCTTGCGTCGGAATAACAAGTCCTTTAGGCCCGTTTTTTGCTCTTCTTAAATATTTTACCTGAGTATAATATAAATCTGTTTTTCCTGCGTTTCTTGCTTTTGAATAGTAAACGGCAAGATTTGCCGCGTCCAAAAGAATGTCCAGCGGAATTGTTTTTCCCGGACGGTATTTTACAAAAACGTATCCGCCCGGAAAATCGCGTACATGAAACCACATATCAGAACCGCGCACATGGTGGCGCAATAGCTCATCATTTTCGTTTGCGTCGCGCCCTACAAGAATATACCAGCCGTTTACAGTGTAATCCAATCCGGGATGTTCCTTCTTTTTTTGCTGTTTCGGCGTTGTGTCTTTTCGTAAAAGTTGTTCAATGCGCAGCGGATTTTGCTCTTCCTTCATTTCTTTGTACTTTTTTTCAATTTTTTCAATCTTTTTTTGTGCTATTTCAATATCGTGAACAAGACTTTGCGCGCCCGACTGCTCTTTTTTATATTTTTCATAATATTCCGCGGCGTTTTGCTGGGCAGATTTTTTTGCATCGATCAAAATATGAACTTTTTTTCCAGTATCGTAATCTTCACATTCCAAAAAATTATTTTTTCCGTCAATCAGATAACTGAAAGAAAGAATCAGGTCGCCGTAATGCTTTAATTGTGCGCTGTTTTTAAAATCTTCCTGCTTTTTTTTAAGCTTTTCCAAAGCGGCTGTCATTCTTGAATGAGTTGCATTGAACCATTTTTCCGCTTGCTCCAAAAGCGCTTCCCTTGAAAGATTTTTCGCATATTCGCTGTACCAGATGTCAACTTTCTGATTGAATGAAATTTCCGGAAAATCAGGATGTTCAGAAGCATATTTTTGTTGAACTTCTGAAAAATCGCGGACAGGCCATTCTTTTTGCACGGAATTTTCTGTCGGAACAATAAATTTTCCCCCGCTGATTTCGCCTTTTTGCGGCCGCCTGAACATTGTGTCCAAAATATTGTTTTCGGTGTCGCACACAATAATATTTGCCGCATTTGACCAAAGCCGGATGTACATAACAAATTTTTCATCGCCGTGTTCCAAGTTCAGTTGAACAATGCGCTGCATTCCAATCTGAAAAATATCCGTAATTTTTGAACCTTTTATGCGCGATTTCAAAAATTCCATAAAGCGCAGCGGTTTGTCATTTTTTGTGATTTTTCTGCGGGTTTCATTTATTCTGCAAGAATTTTGCGCCGTACAAACAAGAACCGTCTTTGCTTCTCCGTTTCCATACAAATAAAATGCAATGGTATCGTATCCCGGCTGAATAATATCCTGAATAAAAAATCCTTTTACGTTAAGTTCCTGTAAGATTTTATTAATTTCGTTGCAGTTTAAAGACATATAATAATTATAACAAAATAATTGAAAAATAGGAAATAAGATTTAAAAGAGGGCTCCTGCCCAACGTTCGGCACTTTGTGCCTCACTGCTCGCCAAAAGCAAAAGCTTTCGGCGATACGGGCAGCAAGTAAGCAAACAAGAGGGCGCCTGCCCTACGGCTCAACCACTGCGTCGCTTGGCTCCTTGTGTTTTCGCCTACCCCTCGG
>CAYXDA010000045.1:0-12638 GCA_964463615.1 uncultured Treponema sp. | reverse complement strand
AAAAAAAGCCCGACCGGGTAAAGAATGGGAAAACGGTCGGGCTTAAAATAAGGAGGACTAATTTAGCGGTCAAAACGTCGGTTGCCCAAAAAAGCAACGGAAATTCCTGTAACCGGGCGTGTTGTTTCGTAATAAGAAACTACTTCATCCGCAAAAAGCTTTTCAAGTTTATCCTGATAAGCCATAATTTTTCCAACATAATTCAATGTTATTTGCGGTGTGTTATCTGCACGCACTTTATTCGTTCCAGCATTGTACATAGCCAAAGCCGCAACTTCATTTCCTGCAACGTTCATACAGTAGCGCAAGTGGCTCATTCCGTATTTAGCGCTTATAGCAGGATTAAAAAAATCTTCTTCCTTTAACTGCGGAAATGATCGGTTATTCAACTGGAACAAACCGCGGTCTATAGAAGTATTTCTATTTCTGTTCACTGCATTTACGTTGTAACGACTTTCTGTATAAGCAAGTGCAAACGCAAGTGAAAGCGGAATATCATTTTTTTCAGCTTCTTCAAGAATTGCCAAAGCAGTATCACGGTTTCCAGTTACATGCAAGTAAAACCATTCAACAGCTGCTCTTGAATTTGGCTGTCGATAAAGAGAAAGCCCAACATCGCCTGTCTTTATTCTTGTTGAAGAAAACCCAGCTTCTTCAATAAGGTTGTTGAAATCTGCAACAACTTCGTCTTCAACTTCAGTAGCTGCCTTTACAACCGGAATAGAAACATCTTTGCTTTTAGCCGGCAAGATAATTGCAACTAATATCGCAACAACAAGCAAAAAGCCACAAAAAATCAAAGAATTGCGACATGAGTTTTGAAAGCCAGAAGTTTCGATTTGATTCGTCAATTCAAACCCCTTACTCATCTCTCGCTATTAATATGACATAATAACCTGAACTAATCAAGAGAAAAATATTATTTTTTTAAGAAATTTTCACTTTTTTTTGAGAAATTTTGCAAACAATACGGTTTTTCGCAAACGATACGGTTTAATACAAAATCAATTCATTTGTAACTGTTTTTGCAACGAGTCCGTACTTCTTAATGTTCGCTTTTCCGGCAAAATAAACATAATGTCCATGCTTCACGTTCATTTCATCGATAAACCATTGCGACCAACTATTTTCATCAAGTTTTTTGCCGGCATCTTTTTCCATAAGTTCAGCGGCAACCGCAAAGCCCAAAACGCTTGCGCAATCTTTTATTCTTCGCGCAGTATGAACCATCGCTTTTATAAAACCGTCCGCTTCGTCTGCATCGCCAAACGATTTTTGCACCTGCGGAACAACAAACGCAAATTTTCCGGCCTCTTCAAGATTTTTCAAATATTCGCGAAGCCCCGCAAGCAATTCTTCATTGTAATTTTCTTCGCCAAGCTCTATTTTTTTCCAAGGGCAAACAACCGCAGTAAGAAGATTTTCCAGCGGAATTCTTTCGCATTTAACATCATCAGAAAGCTGCACAATATTCAAATTTTCAGTTGAGACTTCAGAATTGTCAGAAATCTTAAAAAGTTTATTTTCCTGAACTTTTACTAATGGTTCAAATTTCATATTTTCCTCAAAAAAAAAGACCTTTGCACCTCAGGGAAAGCCCAACTGCAAAAGGTCTTCGTTTAAAACAAGAGAGTTAAAAACTATTCTGTTAATATCTTAATAACTTCCGCTTTGTCCTGTGTGTTCAAAATCTGCTGACGTTTTTCTGCACTCTTAAAAAGAAGGCTAACTTCAGCAAGGAATTGAAGATGCGGACCTGTTTTGTTTACAGGCGACAAAGTCATAATAAAAATTCGGCAAGGTTCCTGATCCAAAGAATCAAAATCTACAGGATTATCTGAAATTCCAATGCAAGCAACCAAATCGCTTACTGAATCAGTTTTTCCATGAGGAATTGCAATTCCGTGCTTCATTCCAGTAGACATCTTTCGCTCACGGTCAAGCACAACTTCACGCGCTTCTGCTTTATCTGTAACTTTGCCAGCTTTCACCAAGATGTCAATCATTTCGTCAATAATTTCTTCTTTTGTAGTTCCCTTCAAGTGAAGGTTTACAGTATCAGTTGTTAATACAGTTCTCAAATCCATACTGTAAAGTTTATTTACACTTATCTTTTCTGTCAAGAAAAAAGAATCGTATTTTTCATAAAAATATTAAAAATTAACAAACCTAACATAAACCACAAAACTTTACAAAAACCCCACCGCAATGGAGTTCCCCGCAGCGTTCCTATGTGCTATAATAAAAATATGACATTAGTTGAAAAATTCAGAAGTGACGTTATTCGCTCAATAAAACGCGAAAGAGCAGAAAACAACGGCCGTTACAATGCATCAAAAGCATGCGCTTACATTCAAAAATTATTCGAGCGCAACTGCTCCGTTTCCGGCGGAATTTCCCGGGCAATATCTTTTTACTGGCAAAATGAATATATAGAAAATTCCGCACAGCCGGAAAATGAACCTACCGAAGAACACATTGATAAACTATGCGGACTCCTTTCCTTTTTAATCGGAGCAGACGAAGGAGAAGAAATTCTTTCCGAACAGGATTTGCAAGAAATAAGCGATGGTGTAAATGACGAGGCAGAAACAATGCCTTTGGAACAACTTCAATCTTTGATGGGAAAACTTGTAGAACGGGGAATTATGTAAGAATTATGAATAGCGAATATTATAATTCCTGCAAACAATGTCCGCGTAATTGTGGCATAAACCGCACATCAAAAAAAACTGGAATTTGCGGTGAAACTGACGAAATCCGCATCGCGCTTGCCTGCCTTCACTTTGGCGAAGAACCGCTTGTTACAGTTCACGGCGGCAGCGGAACAATCTTTTTTACAGGCTGCACTTTGCGCTGTGCATTTTGCCAGAACTACCAGATTTCACAAGATGGAATCGGTCGCACAGTTTCTTCAGATGAATTTGTTGAAATTTGCTTAAACCTGCAAAATGCCGGTGCAGAAAATATAAATCTTGTTACAGGAAGTCATATTATTCCACGCCTTGCTGAATATTTAAAAAAGGCAGTAGATGCCGGTCTAAAAATTCCGATTTGCTGGAACAGTTCTGCATTCGAAAACACAGAAATGCTGGAACTTTTAAAACCTTACGTAAAAATTTGGCTTCCTGATTTGAAAACGCTAAATCCAAATCTTTCAAAAAATTTATTTGGAGCAGAAAATTATCCTAAAACAGCAGAAAACGCAATTCTGTGGATGATTAAAAATTTTCCGCTGAAAATTATTCCAGAAAAATCTGCCACTGACTATGTTGATTCAAATGAAGAAAAAGTAAAAAAAGGTACCGTCCGCAACAAGATTGTTCAAGGCGTAATTATCCGTCATCTTTTTATGCCCGGAAAATTTTTGGAAACAGCAGATGTTCTTAACTGGCTAAAAGAAAATGCCGACGGAAAAGCAATTGTTTCGCTTATGAACCAATACACACCGGTGCCGTTCAAAGAAAATGAAAAACGGCTTGAAGAGCGAAAAAAAGCTTTAAGCGCAATCGAAAACCGTCTTGTAAACAAAACAGAAGATTCAGATTTAAAAGACTTGATAGAAGCCTACGATTTTGAAACACTTTTTTATCAAGAACTAAGCGACGACACAAGTTGGCTTCCGGATTTTACAAAGCACCAACCTTTTTCAAACAAACTTTCCAAAACAATCTGGCACTGGAATTCAAAATAAAAAAATTTGCTTTTATTTACCGAACGGTATATAATTTTTTTATGGCAAATTTTAATGATTCAACAAAAAATCATATTCTGAAAATTGCAACTCAACTTTTTTCCGAAAAAGGCTTTGAAGCGGTGGGCGTTCAGGAAATTGCAGACAAATCCGGCGTTACAAAACCAACGCTTTATTACTATTTTAAAAGTAAGAACGGACTTCTTGAATCAATTGTGAAGCAATACGAAGAAGAACATATAATTTTGCTGGAAGAATCCGCACTGTATGAGCACAAATTCTTTGATTCTCTTTTAAAAATATTAAAAGCGGAAATAAATTTTGCTCAGCATAATTTGGAATATTTCAGTCTTAGAATCAATCTTTTAAATTCGCCGGAAGAATCAGAAAGTTTTTCTGCAATTCTGTTTTATTCTGAAAAAATTAAAACAATTTTGCTGGATTTTTTTAAAAAATCCGCAAATGAATTTGGAAATATGAGAGGAAAGGAGGAACTCTACAGCGAACTTTTTGCAGCAAACATCTGTTCTATTGCAAAAAAAGTAGCATCCAGCCAGATGACGGTTTCGGACAAAATTCTTTATACAATAATTCATTCTTTTGTATATGGTTTTGCCGATTAAAATTCACAACTTAAAATTCACGTGTTATAATTTAATTTATCAACATTTAACAAGGAATTAAAATGACTAATACAAAAAGACTTAATGCAGAACGTTCAATCGGAACATCAATTCCGCTTGGAGCAATTTATACAACAAAAAAAGAAGGAACTGTTATCGGTGAATACACAGATTTACCGGAATTTGCAAAATTTTGCAAAAAAGCAGGATTTTCACTTTTGCAACTTTTGCCAGTAAACGATACAGGAACTCAATCTTCTCCATATTCCGGACTTTCAGCATTTGCGCTTCACCCGATTTATATAGATTTGCGTGCCTTGCCGGAATTTGCAGATTTGTACAAATCTGATTCCGCATTCAAAAAGTCCTACGACAAAATGATAAAAGATTTTCCATACAACGGACAGGGACGTTACAATTACGCCGGAATTCTGGAAGCAAAAACTGCACTTTTAAATAAACTTTATGAAACTACAGAAATTGCAAAAAACGGAGCAGCAGATGAAGAACTTTCTGCCTGGATTAAAAAGAATCCTTGGATTTCAAGTTATGCGGTTTATAAAAATCTTAAAGTAAAATACAACCAGGCAACTTGGAAAGACTGGTCAAACGAAGACAGAACTCCCAACGAAAAAGATATTGAAAAATGGTGGAACGACAAAAAACTTATGAAAAACCATTTGTTCTTTGCGTGGGTTCAAATGCGCGCAAACGAACAATTCAAGTCCGCAACAGACAAGGTCCGCAAAGAAGGAATCATTCTAAAAGGTGATATGCCGATTTTAATGAACGAAGATTCTTGCGACGCTTGGGCTTTTCCAAAAATTTTCAATCATAATTTGCGGGCAGGCTCGCCAGTTGATGGAGAAAATCCAACAGGTCAAAACTGGGGATTCCCAACTTACAATTGGGATTATTTAAAAGAAACAAAATTCAACTGGTGGATAAACCGATTGAAGAGCGCGGAACAATATTACAGCGCATACAGATTGGATCATATTCTTGGATTCTTTAGAATTTGGGCAATTCCAGTGCGCGATACAACAGCCATTCTTGGTCACACAGTACCTTACGTTCCGATGACCCGCGACGATTTGCACAAAATAGGTTTTGACGACGGAAGAATCCGTTGGTTAAGTCAACCGCATGTTCCAACAGGTTTAATAGAAGATATTACTTGGAATCATGAAACAGCAATTGCAGTCCTTTCTAAATTTATGGACAGAATCGGAAACGAAGAACTTTGGCTTTTTAAGAAATCAATTTCAGGCGATAAAGATATTTACGAATCTGATTTGAGCGTATTCTGCGAAGGCGACGCACAACAGCGATGCAAAGACGCATTGAGCAAATCTTGGCAAAACCGCTGTCTTATAGAAATTGAAGATGACAAATTCGTTCCTGTTTGGACATATTACGATTCTAACGCTTGGAAATCATTGAATGACGGCGAAAAAGCAGCTTTGAAAAATCTTATCGATGCAAAAGAAATCGAACAAAACAAACTTTGGGAAGTTCAGTCAGATGAAATTCTTGCTGCGCTTACAAATTCTGTAAAAATGATTCCTTGCGGAGAAGATTTAGGAGCAAATCTTCCGTGCCTTCCGGGCGTTATGCAGAAAAACGGAATTTTGGCTTTGCGCGTAAACCGTTGGAGCCGCAAATGGTCAGAACCTGGAAAACCTTATATTCCGCTTTCTGAAATTCCGTACCTTTCAGTTACAACAACTTCTGTTCACGATTCAACAACTGTACGTCAATGGTGGCAGGAAGACCGCGAAGGTTCAAGTTTATTTGTAAGAACAAATCCATGGGCTTTTGGCGTTGACGGTTTTGACCAGGCAAAAATAAATGAAATTGCAAACGCTCCGTTCAGTCCGGAAATTGCACAAAGTTATTTAAAAGGCGTTGCAACTTCCAACTCTGTTTGGGTAATAAATCCTCTACAAGATTATATTGCAATGGAAAAAAAATATTGGCTTGCAGACGCAAACGCAGAACGCGTGAATGTTCCTGGTTCTGTGAACGAGTTTAACTGGACTTACAGAATGCCTTGCACTGTGGAAGACTTAGAAAAAGACACTGAATTAATTGAAAAAATTAAAACTGTAGTTGCTTTGCATAAATAAAAATAAACAAGCGGAAAATAACCTTTTGGAGGCAATAATGGACACTTCTTACAACGAATTTCATATAGGACGAAAAATTCGTGATGTTTGCAAATTTGATGAACGGCTTTACTCTTCAAGCGGCAATGTTATTTTAGGAAATATGCCTGCCGTGCGAAAATTTGCAGATATTCTGAATAAATATTTTGACAGCAAAAATCTGGCGGACAAAAGAATTTCCGCAGGGTCGCTAAACGCAATGGGACTTATAGATGAAGTTTTCCATTATGTCTGCATGCTTTACCGCCGCGACAAAAATCTAGATTCTTTCAAAAAATTGCTTTCCGACCTGGAATCATCTTTGAAAAAAGAAAATATAGACAAACTTCTTTTGGATTTTACAAATGAATTTCCTCCTGTAGAAGTTTACCAGGGAAAACTCACGGCAGAAGAATATCTTGCCAAAAATTGCATAGACACTGGAACTGGCGCAACACGCTCTAACCGCGAACAAACTCTTGAAGAATTAATTTTATTGCGGCTTGCAAATGAAAATCCGGCATTCAAACCGTTCGCAATTCTTTTTGATGATTCGGAACTTGCAAAAAATCCTGTTTATGACAAAGTCTGGGCAGAAATTCAAAAAACATTCAAAGACCTGCCAAAGTTCGGTCCGTTCAACAATGATTTGATAAGTATGCTTCGCGAACCAGTTGTTTTTTCACCACAGAGTTTAAAAGGACAACTTGACTACATCCGTCAATATTGGTCAGATTTGCTTGGCGAATGGCTTAGAAGACTTTTACAGGGAATAGACACTCTTACAGAAGAAGAAAAAATGTTCATGCATTTTAACCCGATTAATGGCGGCGAAGTTAATATGGAAGCCTATAATTATGACGGTTTAATGAAAGAATATGAAAGATTCAGTCCTGACCGCGAATGGATGCCTTGCGTAATCTTGATGGCAAAAACAGTTCTTGTTTGGCTTGACCAGCTTACAAAAAAATATAAACGGCCAATTACCCGGCTTGATCAAATTCCAGATGAAGAACTTGACGCTTTGCGCGACGAAGGTTTTACAGGCTTATGGCTGATTGGTTTATGGACACGCTCAAACGCTTCAAAACGAATCAAGCAGCTTTGCGGAAATCCAGAAGCGGCGGCTTCGGCTTATTCGCTTTACGACTACAATATTGCAGAAAACATCGGTGGCTGGGATGCGCTTTCCAATCTTCGCTCAAGATGTTGGCAGCGCGGAATTCGGCTTGCCTCAGATATGGTTCCAAACCATACCGGAATGGATTCCAATTGGGTTGTAAATCATCCTGATTTGTTTGTTCAGCGCCGAGATCCGCCTTCATCTTCATATACTTTTAACGGTGAAAATCTTTCTTGGGATCCGAATGTTGGCGTTTGGCTTGAAGACCATTATTACAATCATTCTGACTGTTCTGTTGTTTTTAAGCGCGTTGACTTTAGAAACGGCGACACTCGTTATATTTATCACGGAAACGATGGAACTGGAATGCCTTGGAACGACACAGCGCAGATTGACTTTTTGAATCCAGAAGCGCGCGAAGCGGTTATGCAGGACATTTTGCACGTTGCGCGAAATTTCCCGATTATTCGTTTTGATGCGGCAATGGTTCTTGCAAAAAAATCAATTCGTCGTCTTTGGTATCCAAAACCTGGAAGCGGCGGAGACATTTATTCCCGCTCAGAATCAGCGCTTTCTGACCAGGAATTTGAAGCGCGCATTCCAAACGAATTCTGGCGCGAAGTTGTTGACCGCGTTGCAAAAGAAGTTCCGGACACACTTTTACTTGCAGAAGCATTTTGGATGATGGAAGGTTATTTTGTTCGAACCTTAGGAATGCACCGCGTTTACAATTCTGCGTTTATGAATATGCTTAAAAAAGAGGAAAACCAGAAATACCGCGATTCTGTAAAGAACACAATCAAGTTTGACCCGCAGATTCTTAAACGATACGTAAACTTTATGAACAATCCTGACGAAGACACGGCGGTTGCTCAGTTCGGTAAAGATGATAAATATTTCGGCGTTTGCACTTTAATGGTTACAATGCCTGGACTTCCTATGTTCGGACACGGTCAGATTGAAGGATTCACTGAAAAATATGGAATGGAATTTACAAAAGCGTACCGCAATGAAACTCCAGATCAGAATCTTATAAACCGCCATTGGCACGACATTTTCCCATTGATGAAAAAGCGCTATCTTTTCGCAAACGTAGAAAACTTCTTGTTCTATGATGTTTGGGACAACGGACACGTGAACGAAAATATTTTCGCTTATTCAAATTCGTGCGGAAACGAATATTCTGTTGTTTTCTACAACAATAAATACGAACGTGCGCAAGGATGGATTAAACAGTCTTGCGAATACGCAATAAAAGTCGGAACTGGCGAAGAACAGCACGTAGAGATGCGAAGCAAATCTATCTCGGAAGGATTGAATCTTCACGGTGAAAACGACAAATACTGCATTTTCCGCGAACATCGCTCAGGACTTTGGTATATCCGCAGAAGCCAGGAAATTTGCGAACGTGGAATGTACATAGGATTGAACGGATTTGAATATCAGGTTTATATGGATATTCACGAAGTTTCCGATGGCGCAGACCACAAATACCAGGTTTTGTGCGACACTTTGCAAGGCCGCGGATGTTATGATCTTGAAACTGAATGGGAAGAAATTTGTTACCGAGAACTTTACCAACCGTTTGCCGCTTACGCAAACACAATTTTGCCGGCAATTCACGGAATTTTAAATCCTGTTTCTGAAAAAGCAACAGAATCATCTGCAAAAAAACAAATTAAGGAACTTATTTCTTCTGCAAAAGAAGCAGCAATTTCTTTCTACGAAACAGCAAACAAATTTGCCGGAGTGACAAAACTTGCTGAACCGGAAAAGCAACTCAAAGAATTTTCAAAGCTTGCAGAAAGAATTGTTCTTCTTGCAATAAAGAATAAAAGCAAACCTGCTCAAGATATTGCCGCAACCCTTAAAAAAGCAAAATCTGCTGATTCATACCTTGAAAGTTTATTTGCTACAGATAAAAACCTTGCAGAACAGCTTATTTGTTTTGCTATGGTAAAAGAATACGCAGAAAAAGGTTTTGCCGAAAAATGGGCTTTCGCACGCAAGTTCGGCGAATATCTTTCTTCTAACGGGATTGACCTTGGCGATGCACATGGAAACATAAACCGAATTTTCGTTCTTTCCACAGTTTGCAACGCAAAAGAAATTGCAAAAGAAGAAAAGAAAGCGCTTTACAAAATTGTAAAACTGCTGACTGACAGCGACAAAGCAAGAATGTTAACGGGAGCAAATCTTTACGACGGAACAGTTTGGTTTAACAAAGAAACTTGCGATTGGACTTTGGTTCACGGATTTGCAATTGCACTTTTGGAAGAAAAAGATTCTGAAGAAGTTTTAAAAGCGTTCGGAACAATTATAAAAGCAAAAGAAAAAGCAGAATATAAATGCGCTGAATTCATAAAACCTTTTGCTCCAAAAACGGCAAAGAGTGCCAAATCAAAGCCAAAAACAAAAAAACGGTAAAAACAACGGGCGTTGCGGGGCAAAGCGCAAATAAACTTTTGCCCCGCTGGGTGGGTAGACGAAAACGCTAAGGAGTGAATGGAAGGCAAGTTTGATTGCCTTCCGATGAACGACGCGGCGCTTGAGGCGTAGGGCGGGGCTCCGCCCTTTTTTATTTTGGCGTCAACAAAAGACTTTAGGCTTTTGTTGAAAAGTGAGCAAGGAAATTGCGAACGGCGGTATCCGCCCCCTACTTTTTTATAAGTTTTCTATGATTTTTTTTATTTCATCAGAAGATTTTACGCAAGGTTTTCCTGTTACTGAAGAAATTTTAGCCTCTTTTATAGATTCCGGCATCACCGGATTTTCTCCGATTGTATAACTAACATAATCAGAAGAAAGACTTGGATGATCGCGCGCAATAAGAACAGTTGCATATTCTTCATCACGAGATTCTTTTTTTATTTTTGCAGAAGCATAGGCCCGCGCTGTATGACGATCGGCGATTACTTTGTATTTTGTAAAAAGTTCTTTTGCGGCAACATCAACATCATGAGCACTTACATAAACCGGAAAAACAAAATGACGCATCATAAGCTGGTTTGCGCAAAAAACATCTTCAAGACGCTCCAAATTAGACGGTTCGGTAGGATCTGCCGGCATACGATTTTTTAACGGAACAAGAGAATCCAATATTACGGGATTTCCGCCCGGATTTACAGCAAACGCATCTGTTGCAGGCAGAATAAAGCCATTTAACGGCAAAGCGAATTGCCATGCATACAGCCCCGCAACAACATTACTGTAATTGCCTGCCGCAAGCGCATAAAAAATATCGCTATGCACTTTATTTTTTATGCGGGAAAATGCAAACGGATAAAAAAATGCCTGCGGTAAAAGCCGCCCGATATTTGCCGTATTTGCAACCGTAATATGATTGCGCTTTACAAATTCCGCATCAGAAAAAATATCTTTCGTGATTAAATGGCATTCTTGTTCAGAAGCATCAATTTCTATAGGACAGACGTTCCCGCCATTCCAAACATAGTCGCTTTCTTTTAAACCGCAAACTTTGCCCTTTGCACAAACTACAACTGCTTTTAAATGTTTTTTTCCGCGCAAAGCCCATGCAAGACTGGCACAAAGTTCTCCGCGCTCGGAAACAGCAACCAAAAGAGCGTTTTCGCCACGAAGCTGCAAAATTGTTTCAAGACAAGCAGTTAAATACGAAATTCCAAAATCTCTGTGATTTCCGGTTGGAGTGTGATTCAGTTCAAGAAGAAATAAATTTTCATCAAGCTGCTTTATTTCCGGAGTAAATGGAAAAGCGCGCATTGCTATAGTTTCGCAAATAATCGGTGAAAATTCATCTTTTATAAACGCAGAAGTCAGCGTTCCGGCTATAGAACTAAAGGAAGTATCTTCATCAACATTTAAAAGCCAACGGCGCAAATCTTCAGTTTGAGAAGGAACATACAATCCACCGTCAGAAGGCATACAATTTAAAACCGCCTCTGCAAAGTCAACTGATAAATTTTTGTTTCTTGTGCTAGTAAATTTCATTATTTCAATTATATCAAAACAATATTAAAGTGAAAACCAGATTAAAAGCAGATTAAAACAAAGGTTGCTTCTAAAGACTAATTTTTGATTTGCCGAAAATAGAAAAGTAAAAAGAAGAAAAAACAGAAGGTTTTTAATGCGAAAAATTATTTCTTTAATTTTAGATTATTTTTGTACTTTGCTCGTAGGATTTGCGGTCGGAATGTTTATTTTCATTCAATATTCAGACAGTATAAATTTAGTTGCGGGCGAAAGATTTTTCATCTCTAAAGAAATGATTGCTTCAGGATTCTTTTCCGTTCTTCCAATTATTTTTCTTTTGCTTCCGCTTGCACTGATTCTTTATAAAATTCGCCACAAAAGCAATCCCGTTTCAAGTTTTATAACATTTGCCATTCTGTCGCTGGCAAACTGGTTTGCGTTTTTTCCGATTACGCTCAAAATTCAAACTCAATTTGAAAAAAATCTTTTTGAAAAAAATTATGTGGCAAAGCAAAATGACTTAACAAAAGGATATTTTAGACAAGCAGGCGGAAAACTCTACTATTTTAACAATAATTCTGAAGCAGATTCCGCAGATGTCCTAATGATAGAAGACACATCTGAACCTGCAACGTTTGCAAGCGAAAAAAATATTGATATTTCAAAAAATTCTGAATTTGCAAAAGCTGCAAATCCGTTCCGCGATTCTTTAACAAAAGAAACAATGACAAATATTCCGTATCCAATAATAAATGTTTTTAGTTCCATAAAACTTCAAGCGATGCGCGCATGGAACTACGGATTTTTTTCATGGATTTGCTTTTGCTCACTGGGCTTCGCTCTGTGTTCGCTATATTCACTGGTTCGGTTAAGCAGTTGGCGCATGGTAAACGCTCTTGGCACGCTTGTACTTAGCGGAATTGTTATTTGGTTCAACGATTTTTATTTTTCAGCGGCGAATAATTCCGTGCGTAATTTTTTTCATTCGTTTTTTTATGAAGGCGGTCATTTTAATTTTTTTATAGACAAAGGAATTGAATTTCCGCTGGTTTTAATAAATATGCTTTTCTGGATTATTTTTACAGCAATCGGAATTGTAA
>CAYXDA010000044.1:8465-12777 GCA_964463615.1 uncultured Treponema sp. | reverse complement strand
GCATATAGTAAATAATTTTTTCATATTTATTATTTTATTCTGATTTTGTATAATTCTCAATATGAATTATTCACGAGTATTTTTAAAATCAAAAGAAGAAAAAGAAATTCAGCAGGGTTTTCCTTGGGTTTTTGACAATGAAATTTCTCATATCAAATACAGAAAAAATGAAACGGATGAATGGGAGCAGACTTCCCTGGAAGAATCAAAAGTTCCGGATGGAAGCGGAGTTGAAGTTTTTTCAAAAGCGGGCGGTTTTCTTGGAACTGGAATAATAAACCGCAATTCTAAAATCACTGTAAGGTTGATTTCTTCGGAACACGCAGACAAAGTTTTTGCAGATATAAAATCATTCTGGGAAAAAAGAGTGTTTGACGCAGTTAATGTAAGGCGCATTTATTATTCGGAAGAGGATTCTTACCGTCTGATTTTCAGCGATGCGGATTTTTTCCCCGGATTGATTTGCGAACGTTACTGCGATGAAAATAAAGATGTGTATCTTGTTGTTCAGTTTCTTTCTATGGCGGTTGATATTTACCGCAACGAAATTCTTGATGCTTTGAAAAAAGCGTGCAAACCTTATGCGATTTATGAAAAAGATGATGAGGGTGTCCGCGAAAAAGAGGGGCTTCCGCTTTCGGCCGGCTGGATTGGAAAATCCGGTAAAAAAGAAATTGTAATCGTAGAAAACGGAATCCGCATAAAAGTTGATATTGTGAACGGTCAGAAAACAGGGTATTTTCTTGATCAGAAATACAACCGTTCTGCGGCCGCAGCTTTTTGCCGCGGAAAAAAAGTTCTTGATACGTTTACGCATACAGGAGCGTTTGGTCTGAATGCTGTAAAAGCTGGCGCAAAAGAAGTTGTTTCCGTTGATATTTCGGAAGAAGCGGTTCAGATGGTTCGTGAAAATATTGAACTTAACGGTGCTCAGAAAGTTATGAAAGCCGTATGCGCGGATGTTTTTGCCCTTCTGAAAAAATATGAGGCGGAGGGCGAAAAATTCGATGTTATTATTCTTGATCCGCCGGCGTTCACGAAAAGCGCAAAAACAATTCAAAAGGCGTACGGAGGTTATAAGGAAATAAATTTGCGTGCGATGCGGCTTTTAAATGAAGGCGGAATTCTGGTGACTTGCTCATGCTCGTATTTTTTTGATTCTCATTATTTTTACGATATGCTTATGCACGCTGCGGCTGACAGTCATAAAAAAGTGCAGATTCTTGAAAAACGCGGTGCTGGTCCGGATCATCCGGTTTTGCTTGGATATCCAAAATCGGAATACTTGAAATGCGCATTTTGCCGCGTGATTTAAAACGGATATTCTATGGAAAAATATAATTGTGTGGTTCTTTTAGGGCCGACTGCGGTAGGAAAAACTTCAGTCGGAGTTCAGATTGCATATAAGTTTGGCGGAGAAATTATTTCCGCGGATTCAAGGCAAACTTACAAAGGCTTGGATTTGGGTTCCGGAAAAGATTTGGACGAATATGAAGTGAACGGAAAAAAAATTCCCTATCACTTGATTGATATTGCGACTTTGAATGAAGAATATAACGTTTTTCATTATCAGCAGGATTTTTACCGGGTTTTTGATGATTTGATTTCCAGAAATGTTCTTCCGGTAATAGTCGGCGGAACAGGTATGTATCTTGATGCAGTGATTAGAAATTATGATTTGGTTGATGTTCCTGAACTTCCGGAAGTAAGAAAAGAACTTGAATCGAAAAGTTTGGAAGAACTTGGAAAAATATATCTTGAACTGAAGCCGGATTTGCACACAAAAAATGATTTGCTTGAGCGCGAGCGCATAATCCGCGGAATTGAAATTTATTATGGAACTCACGGTAAAATTGCGGATGAATTGAAAAAATCAATGTACAAAAGACCGGATATCAAACCTTTTGTTCTGGGAACAACTCTTCCGCGCGAAACTGTCCACGAAAACATAAAAAAAAGACTGGAAGAGCGTATTGATTCCGGAATGATAGAAGAAGTTTCTTCGCTGCACGAGAGCGGATTTTCTTGGGAACGCCTTGAAAAACTTGGACTTGAATACCGTTATTGTTCGCTTTTTCTTCAGAATAAACTTTCAAAAGAGGAGATGTTCGAAAAACTTTTTATTGCAATCCGTCAGTTTGCTAAGCGCCAGGAAACTTGGTTCCGTTTCATGGAAAAAAATGGTGTAGAAATAAATTGGCTGCCTGAAGTTCCGGATAAGAGCGAAAGAATTGCGGCAGCCATTGATTTGATAAATCAGAATTTGACTTTTAGCGGAAATCGATAAAAGTTTGCTATGCGGAAACTGCAACTGCAACCGGTTCGATTTCTGTAAGGTAGCCGGTTCGTATGCAGCTTTCAAAAAGTTCTCTGCTTAAAAAATCTGTTTTGATATCTTCGTAGCCGTCCTGATCGCGCACAATGCGGATAACAAAGCCGTCTTCCTTTTCGCTGATGATTGTCATATAGTCGTTTTTGTTTCCAAGGCTTTTAAGTGAATAACTTTTCATAAATATTCCTCCCACGCTTGATTTGCATTTTCTGCGTTTTACGTGCTTGTTGTTCTACATTTTTATTTTCGGTATTATTTTTTATGATGTTAGAAAAATCTTGCTTTTGTGATGCACATTTTCATTTTATTGAATGTCTGACCCGTGAAAATAGTGTTTTGGAATTGGAAAATTTTACTGAATATTACGGATGTACTTGCGTTCATTCAGTGGAAGAGTGGTATAACCAGAAATTGGAACTTGAAAAAAGCGGTATTGAAAAGTCAGAAAAAATTCATATTTTAAAATCGTTCGGGCTGCATCCGCAGAATCCTGTTGTGGAAAATGCCGGTTTTCTGGAAAGTCTTTTAAAAAATGATGAATTGGATGCAGTCGGAGAAGCCGGATTTGATTTTTTTACTGATGAGTTAAAGCAGAATATTGAACGGCAGAAAGAAGCTTGGCACATCCAAGTTGAACTTGCGGCAAAATATCAGAAACCCTTGATTGTCCATTGCAGAAAAGTGATGAGCCATATTTTTATGGATATCAATACGCTTGCAAAAATTCCTGCAATTCTTTTTCATTCTTTTCCGTGACCGGTAGAAGAGGCACGCTCTGTACTTTACAGACTTCCGGAAGCGTTTTTCAGCTATGGAAAACAGATTTTGAACGGAAATAAAAAAGTTATTTCCTGCATGGAAAATCTTCCGCTGAAAAATATTCTTTTAGAAACGGATGCGCCGTTCCAGCACCTGAAAGGTGAAAAATTTACATCCTGCATGGAAATTGAGCGGGTGTACGGAGCTGCTTTTAATGTCCGGAATGATTTAACCGCCGAAATTTTAAAAGAAAACTTTTTAAGATTGTATTTCTGAAAAGGGGTTTTAGGGGAATTTTCCCCTAGGCGAATGGGGTAGGGCGAAAACCGCAGGTGGTTGAGCTTGTCGAAACCACCGTAGGTTTGAGCCTAGGGGCAAGGCTTTGCCCCTTTAAATTGTTTGACGTCTAGAACGGTTTGTATGTTACTCCAAGACTGAACATAAACAGTTTTTTGCTGAGTTCTGTTTTGTATGCGCCGCTTACATAGTAGTCGTCGTTGAAATATTTTACGTAAGTTCCGCCAAGTGTAACTGCAAGCTGTTCAACAGGTTTGAATTCACCACCGAAACCGATTTGGAAGCTGTCCAGAACTGGATTGAAAAGATTGTTTGAATTGTCCTTTGTTCCTTGTTTTCCGTAAGCAAATCCTAAAGAAGCAAGCCATTTTTCATTGAATTTGTAGTCCGCGCCAGCGGCGATTTCAAAAGAATCTGAATAATCATTTTCGCCTAAAATCGAGTTTAAATCTGCATATTTGTTAAAGTAATAGTTAAAACTTGAAGAAACGTAAAGCGGTTCTATAACTTGATAGCCAACGCCGATGTTGAGCGCAGTCGGTAAATCCGTGCGGAATTTTTTTCCGTCTGTAATACCTATCGAACCGGCTAAAGTCGGATTTTCTACATTGCTTACTTCGTATTCAAGTTTTGTTTTAAGCTGAATTTGTGCCGAAAAATCCAATGTATCGATTGGCTTTACGTGGATTCCGAATACTGGGCTTACACCGAATGCATCCGCATCGCAGCTTACTTCGTTTGAAGTTGAGCCGAGTGCTTTAAAACCGTCGCTTTCCAAACTTAAACTCTGTGTTGCTTCCAAAAATCTTACGCCCGCAGAAACAGACACGATATTTCCAAAATTGTATGAAAGTCCAACCTGTTCTCCGTAAGTTATGGAATTTACTGTGAGCGAATGGTTGGCGGCAATGTTTTGCATTGCTG
>CAYXDA010000044.1:0-8365 GCA_964463615.1 uncultured Treponema sp. | reverse complement strand
TGCTTTTCCTAAGAACAGCATTGAAGTTATGGCTGTTCCTTCTGAATATTCAAGAGTTCCGCCACCTGCGTAAATGCCGAAGTTTGCGAAGAACGCGAAGTTGTTTATTTTATAAACGATTTCTGCGTTCGGGTAAAGATAAACAAAGGTTTCATCGTTGTACGAAGTTCCGTCTGATAAAAGTGGTTCCAAGGCTTTTGTTGCTACTTCGTTCTTGTATTCTTTAATAACAAACTGGTTTCCTGCTTCTACAAAAAGTCCGTTCGGCATAAAACCTGTTCCCGCGATGTTGTAAAAAGCTGCTTCTGGGCGTTCGTGTTCTGTGTTTCGGCTTGGATTTCGCAAATAACCGGTACTCATGTTGGTTTTGTTTTCTACGCCGCCTGCAAAAGCGAAAAACGCAGAAAAAATCAATGCAAGTGAAATAATAATTTTTTTCATTGTAGTTTCCTTTTTTTTTATTTTGACAAAAATTGTCAAAATGTCAAATAATGCTTTATTCTAGACATTTTATCAGATAATGTCAATTTGTCATAATTATTCTTGTTTTTATGTGAATATAATTTGAGAAACCTTTTTATCTTTTTTTTATATTCTGTGTTATAATATTTTATCGGATGCGGAATTTTTAATGTCCGCCTTTTGTGCTTTTATTTGGAGGTTTCTATGCTTATAAAAAATGTAATGACAAAAAATCCTGTAACAATATTGCCGGAATGTTCTGTTACCGAGGCAAAAGCGCTGATGAACAAAAAAAATATAGGAAAGCTTCCTGTTGTTGATAAAGACTGCAAACTTGTCGGAATTCTTACAAAAAAAGATTTGGCAAAGGCGGCTCCTTCAGAGGCGACTACGCTTGATATGTTTGAAATCGGTTATCTTCTTTCAAAGATTACCGTTGAAAAGGCTATGACAAAAAATGTTGTTACCGTTCCGGATTCTGAAGTTGTTGAAAATGTTGCGCGCGTAATGGTTGACAACGGAGTAGGTTGTGTTCCTGTTATGAACGGTGATTTGCTTGTTGGAATTGTTACGGAAAGCGATTTGTTCGGTCTTTTTACGGATATGTTCGGAGCGAGAGAGGAAGGTGTGCGCATTATTCTTACGCTGGACGATACTCCGGGCCAACTTGCAAAACTTGTGGATGAGATTGCACTGGAAAAGGGAAATCTTGTTTCTCTTGTAACAAGGGAACTGAAAGAGTGCGGAAAGCGAAGGCTTACTATAAAAGTTGCAGGAATCTTGCGTCCGCAGATAGAAAATATTCTTGCCCGGCTTAATATGCAGGCAGATGATATAAGATGAAGTGATTTTTGTTTTCGCTGATAAGTGTGAAAACAAATCGTGTGCTTTTCTATTTTATTTGAATTGTTCTCTTTGATTCAGTATCTTTAATAGTATGAAAGTCCCTGCGGAAACTTTAATACAGAAATTTATTCGCTCATATACAGATACTTTCACTGAAAAAGATTTTGAGCTCTTTTTGTCAAAGCTTGGGGTAAAAGCTTCTGAAAAAGAATGCAAAATCTATCTTGAAAGTGATCCTTGCGTATTTTCGCTTTCAGGCGGACTTTACGCAACAAGAGCATGTGTGTTCACAAATCAGATTTTCAGTTTTAAGCCGGGGCGCAAAGAACTTGACAAAGGTGTTTTTATTGTAGGGCACCGTTGTATGCCTTTTGTTGATCCGGATGTTCTTTCGTGCAGCATATCGTTTGTGTACAAAAAACATATTCTTGAAAAAAAAGTTGCAAGTTTTGACAGTGCTTATGTGCTTGATCATTTTGCGCTTTATGGGGATGAATATGCTCCTCAGTATGTGGCTCAGGATCCTGCAAATGAAAAAATAGATCTTGCCGCGCTGGATTACGTTCTGCCGCCGTCTGTAAACGTTACTGCAGTTTCTGTGGATATGCTTTTGAAGGACGGTTTTTGTGCCGGGGACAGAATTGTTTGCCGTGTTTCTGACTGGGATAACTGTATTGTTGAGTTGGATTTTATTCCACGAAAAAAAGATGAAATATTAAAAGTTACGCAGGAAGACATTGAACGCGAAAAATGGTATGGAATTCTTGAAAAGACGCTTTTGGACAGTTTTGATGTTGCAGGACCGCTTTCTTCTATAGAAGAGCAGCTCGCTTTGGTTTTTACGGATGCGCGGGATTCTCTTTGTGTGCATAACTGCGGTTCGGTTGAAGAATTGTTTGAACGCTCGAAAAAAGTTTCGTTTGAACTTTTTGGTGTTGAAACAAGACTTTGGCGAAAGGGCGAAGATGTTCCGGCAGTAGGAAAATGGAACAGTTCCGGATATGATTTTGAAGGAAAGGAACGTCTTTTGCAGCCTGTTGCGGAAACTTTTGAAGATGTTCCGCCTTTTATTGTTGATGCGGCAATCCGCGACCAGCTTTATAATCAAATTTTTGATGCGGAACTTCTGATGAATAATATCTATCCGAATTCTTACAGAATTTCTAACGTTCAGCGAAAGTTAATGTTATTGCACTTGAAAAACCGACATGATATAATTTTGCAGGATTACAACCGTTTTGCGGATTCTGAAATCGGCGGATTGAGGCATAAATTTTTAGATTTGTTCTATAAAGTTAATAAACTTGTCTATTCAATAGATTTGACTGGTGCGGAACTTACTGCTTTTCCGCAGCAGCCGCTTGTTATTCTGTCCCAAATTTATGCGCACCTTGCACATATTCTTGAAACAGAGGAAAATGAGCCGCTCTCTTTTGCGCAAAATATGAATGAGCTTTCACTTTCTTTTGAAGGAATGGAGCTTAATTTTGAATGTGTTGAAGATGATTTGAAGGACGTTTTGATTAGGGAAACAAAGAACGCGTTTGTAGTTATAAAGTAGAGGTGAATAAATGGCTGTTAATCTTGCAGACCTTATACGGAAAGGCGGCGTTTTTAAAGACGTTGAGGGTTCTTCTCCGGAAGAAATCTATAAAAAAATAACCGACAAGATTGACTTTGGCAGTGAAATAAATTCTGAGCTTGTTTATAAAGCGTTATGTGACCGCGAAAAGATTATGAGTACAGCAGTCGGAAACGGAATTGCGCTTCCGCATGCCCGCATTCCGGTGATAAAGGATGAAAAGGCTCAGAAAATCTGTATTGTATATTTAAAAAATCCTATTGATATGAATGCGCCTGATGATCGCAAGGTTTTTGTGATGTTTGTAATTCTTACTGCAAATCAGCAGACGCATTTGAAAGTCCTTTCAACTCTTGTGCAGATTTTTAATGACAATGATTTTAAAAAACTGCTTGAACAGCACGCAAGTGAGACGGAATTGCTGAATTCGATAAAGAATTTATCGTAGCCGGCAAACGTCTTTAGAAAGTCCTTTGAAAATAAATTCTTTGGACTTCATATAAAAAACTTAGAGGTTTAAGATGAACGAGAAAGCGATTAATGCTGTAGCGACTTCTATACGAAGTTTGTCGATGGATGCCATTCAGAAAGCAAAATCTGGACATCCGGGAACTCCTCTTGGTGCGGCAGAGGTGGCCGCAGTCCTTTACGGAGAAATCCTTAAGCACAATCCTGCTGATTCTAAATGGGCAGACAGAGACAGATTTGTTCTTTCTGCCGGTCATGGTTCAATGCTTTTGTATTCGATTCTTCATTTGAGCGGATACAAAATTTCCCTTGAAGATATAAAGTCGTTCCGGCAGGTTGGAAGCGTTTGTTGCGGACATCCTGAATATGGTATTACGGACGGTGTTGAATGTACGGCTGGTCCTCTTGGTCAGGGCGTTTCCATGGCTGTCGGAATGGCGGTTGCGGAATCCATGCTTGCGGCGCAGTTCAATACTGAAAAGTATAAGATTGTTGATCATTACACTTATTCTCTTGTAGGAGAAGGTTGTCTTGAAGAAGGGGTTTCTTCGGAAGCATGTTCTCTTGCCGGAAATCTTAAGCTTGGAAAACTTATTGTTTTCTATGATATGAACAAGATTTCGATTGATGGTTCAACAGATATTACTTTTAACGAAGACATTGCAAAACGCTATGAAGCGTACGGATGGCAGGTTCTTCGCGGTGATATGTACAAACCTGCGCAGATTTTGAAACTTGTTGAAAAAGCAAAGAAATGTGCGGATAAACCGACTTTGATTATTTTAAAATCGGTGATAGGTTATTCTTCTCCAAAACAGGGTACGGCAGATACTCACGGAGCGCCGCTTGGCGATGATGGCGTAAAATACGCAAAAAAATTCTTGGGCATTCCTGAAGACAAAGAGTTTTATGTTGTTCCGGAAGCGTACGAATACTTTAATTCAAAAAAAGCGCAGTGGGCTTTAAAGGAAGAGGAGTGGAATCAAACTTTTGCGGCATGGTCAAAAGAAAATCCTGATTTGCGTAAAAAGTGGGACGCGTATTTTAACAACCAGCCTACAAGCGATGCGGAAGAACCTGTTTTTGGCGATGAAGACAAAATGGCAACCCGCGATGCAAGCGGAAAAGCTCTTAATTATATTGCTCAGAAATATGGAAATCTTGTGGGCGGCTCTGCTGATTTGGCTGGTCCTAACAAAACTGTTCTTAAAGACTGCGGCGGAATTTTCAGTGCGCAAAACAGAACCGGAAGAACAATTGAATTTGGAATCCGTGAATTTGCAATGAGCGCAGTTTGCTCCGGAATAAATCTTCACGGCGGACTTAGACCGTTCTGTGCGACTTTCCTTGTTTTTGCAGATTATCTTCGCGCTCAATTGCGTCTTGCCGCTTTGATGAATCTTCCGAATATTTATGTTTTAACGCATGATTCAATTTATGTAGGTGAAGACGGACCGACACATCAGCCGGTGGAAACTTTGGCTTCTTTGCGGGCAATTCCTAATGTTCAGACATTGCGTCCTGCTGATGCGCAGGAAACTTTGGAAGCATGGAAAATTGCTTACGAATCAAAAACTCATCCGGTTTGTCTGGCTCTTACACGGCAGGCTTTGCAAGGTTTTGCAAAATCGGACAAAGACTGGAGGAACAGCATCCGGAAAAATGGCGCCTACGTTGCTGTTGATTGCGACGGAACTCCTGATATTACAATTCTTGCTACCGGTTCGGAGGTTTCCACTTCCATTGAGGCTGCAAAAATTGCATCAGGCAAAAAAATACGCATTGTTTCTGTTGTTGATTACAATAAATTTGATGATGCGGATGATGCTGTGCACTCCGAACTGATTGGCGGCGCAAAACGCGTTGTCTGCGCGGAAGCCGGAATCAGTGCGAACTGGAAACACTATGCTACAAGCAAAAAAGATTTGTTCTGCATAAATCGTTTTGGTGAATCAGGACCGGCTGCAAAAGTCGCGGAAGATTTGCACTTTACAGCGAAAGATTTGGCTGATTTGTTGAATTCGTAACGTTTTATAGAAATTTTTTGTAAATTTCCGGGGCGTTGCGGGGCCGATAACGTTTTCTTTTTCTGCCCCGCTGGGTGGGGTAGCCGAAAACTCTAAGGAGCGAAGCGGTGTTTGAGGCGTAGGGCGGGGCTCCGCCCTCTTTTATGAGAATGCGGCGTTAAAAATTGACTTCAGGCAATTTTTGAAAAGTGAGGCATTCAGTGCCGAATGTCGGTCGGGTTTTGTCGTTTTGGTTTTTGTTTTCTTTTCTTTTTAAGAAAATTTAATTATATTCATCATAGAAAAATTTTGATTTTTCGAGGTAAAAAATGTCTAAAAATTTAGTTCCTATTACATTGCTCTGCGGTTATCTCGGAGCGGGAAAAACTACTTTGCTTAACAAAGTTCTTACTAATCAAAAAGGTTATAAAGTTGCCGTAATTGTAAATGATATTGGAGAAGTGAATGTTGATCAGGCTCTTATTTCCAAAGAGGCGAATATTACGGACACATCCAGCATTATTGGGCTTCAGAACGGTTGTATCTGTTGTACTTTGAAGTCTGATCTTGTTCAGCAGATTGAAAATCTTATAGCTTCTGGAAAATTTGACTACATTCTTATTGAGGCTTCCGGTGTTTGTGAACCTATGCCGATTGCTCAGGCGATTATGCAGATTGAAAACGGTCGGCTTGATAACGTTGTTTCTGTTGTTGATGCAAAACGTCTTGTTGATGAATTTTCTGCCGGAGACAAACTTCTTAAGAAAGATATGGGCGAAGAGGATATTGAATCGCTTCTTGTTCAGCAGATTGAATTCTGTTCAACTTTGATTGTAAACAAAAAAGATCTTGTTTCTGAAGATGAGATGAAAAAGGTTCGTGCAGTTGTAAAAGCTTTGCAGCCGCATGTGAAAGTTATTGAAGCGGAACGCGGAAATGTTGATGTTGATGATATTCTTGCTACGGACCGCTTTGATTTTGATGCGGTTTTTGAAAGCGCTGCCTGGGTTCAGCATCTTGAAGCGGAAGAATCAGAAGATGATGGTGATGAACACGAGGAGCATGACGAACATGAACACCATGAGCATCACGGACATGAAGAACATGAACACCATCATCATGAGCACAAGCACGAAGGTGATTCCGGAAGCGATGAGGATGAATACGGAATCGGAAACTTTATTTACTATCGCCGCCGTCCGTTCAACCGTGAAAAACTTGAAGAGTATGCAGGTCGTTGGCCGAAGAGCATAATTCGTTCTAAGGGTGTTGTTTGGTTCAGCGATGAAACTGATATGGCTTATGTTTTTGAAACTTCCGGAAGACAGATTTCTGCCGGTGCCTCAGGAACTTGGCTTGCGGCGGCTTCCAAAAAGGAGCAGGAGGAAGTTCTTGCCCAGGAGCCTAAAATGCGCGCTGAATGGGACGAAAAAGTCGGCGACAGAATGATAAAACTTTGTATTATCGGGCAGAAAATGGACAAGGCGAAAATTACTGCCGAACTTGATTCTTTGCTTGACTAATAGATGAATGGCCGCTCAGCAAGTCGGAGCGGTTATGTTTTGATTTTCAGGGTCGTTTCGACAAGCTTAATGGCCTTTATTTTTTATGTCTACAGAAAACAAAATGGGCTCAATGCCTATTATTAAACTTATTTTTAATATGTCTCTTCCGATTATGTTTTCAATGCTGATTATGGCTTTGTATAACATTGTTGATTCTATATTTGTCGGAATGATTGGCCCGGAAGCGCTTACTGCGGTATCTCTTGCTTTTCCGGTTCAAAATCTTATGACTGCTTTTGGAGTGGGAACTTCTGTCGGAGTGAACTCTTTGGTTTCGCTTAGGCTTGGACAAAAACGACAGGATGATGTTAATAAAACTGCCATGAACGGAATTTTCCTTTCAATTGTCACATGGCTTGTTTTTGCAACGCTTGGAACTATAGTTACGGAACTTTACGTGCGTTCGCAAACTTCAAATCCTCTGATTATTGAGTACGGAAAACAGTATCTGGATATTATTCTTATATTTGGACTTGGACCGATTGTCGGCACTATGCTGGACAGACTTCTGCAGTCAACAGGAAGAACTTTTCTTTCTATGATTTCGCAGATTGTGGGCGCTGTTTTTAACTGTATTTTTGATCCGCTTTTGATTTTCGGAATCGGGCCGTTTCCTGCGCTTGGAATCCGCGGTGCGGCTATTGCGACAGTTGCGGGACAGATAATTGGTGCGCTTGTTTCTTTGTGGCTTAATTTAAAAAAGAACCACGACATTAAATTTTACTTGAAAAATATTATTCCGAACGGAAAGATTGTAGGTCAAATTTATAAAATAGCGGTTCCTTCTATTTTGATGACTTCTATTACTTCTGCAATCACATATTTTATGAATTTGATTCTTGGTTCTACTGCAAATGGTGGTGATACTGCTATTGCTGTTTACGGCGTTTACTTTAAGCTTAATAGTTTTATTTTTATGCCGGTTTTTGGTCTTTGCAACGGAATTGTTCCGATTATTGCCTACAATTATGGCGCATTGCATCACAGACGCATTACAAATACTATACGTGGCGCACTTTTACTTGCGCTCTGCATTATGACTTTTGGAGTTGTTCTTTTTGAGCTTATTCCTGGTCCTCTTTTTGCTTTGTTCAGTGCAACGCCGGAAATGAAGCGTATGGGAATTGTTGCTTTGCGGGTAATAGCACCAAGTTTTTTTGGTGCGGCGATTGCAATTACACTTTCATCTGTATTCCAGGCTTTTGGAAATGCCGTTTACAGTATGCTCGTTTCTTTCAGCCGTCAGATTATTGTGTTTTTGCCGTCAGCATATCTTCTTTCCAGAACAGGAAATGTTGATAATGTCTGGTGGTGTTTTATAATTGCAGAATTTATGTCTGTAGGGATGTCTTTGTTCTTTATGCGCAGAATATATGTTAAGAAAATAAAAGATATACCTATGGACGAAAGCAAATAAAAATGCATAAATATAAAAA
>CAYXDA010000043.1:0-13411 GCA_964463615.1 uncultured Treponema sp. | reverse complement strand
GTGTTGATATTATCATTGATGATACTCCGGAAGCTGTTGTTATTTCCTGTTTTGACCCGGTACGAAAGGAAATCGCAAAACAGTCTCTTGAACGGCTTATTTCCGACGGACGAATTCACCCTGCAAGAATTGAGGAAGTCGTTCAAAAGGTAACGCGTGAAATTCAAAACAAGATTTACGAAGAAGGCGAAAAAGCACTTTTTGATCTTGGAATTCACAATATGCCTACAGAAGGAATCCGCGCGCTAGGACGATTGTACTTCAGAACTTCTTATGGACAGAATGTTCTTTCGCACTCAAAAGAGGTTGCAACTGCCGCTTCTATTATTGCGGCGGAAATCGGTGCGGACAGAGAGCTTGCAAAGCGCGCTGCAATTTTGCACGATATCGGTAAAGGCGCAGAAAACGACAGCGACCAGAACCATGCGGAAGTCGGAGCGGAAATGGCGCGAAAGATGGGCGAAGCTCCTAATGTTGTAAACGCTATTGCCGCTCACCACAATGATATTGAACCTACAACTATAGAAGCAATTATAGTTCAGATTGCTGATGCAATTTCGGCAGCGCGCCCCGGCGCAAGACGTGAAACTATAGACAATTATGTAAAACGCCTTGAAAATTTGGAAGCCATTGCAGAAGGATTTGAGGGTGTTGAAAAAGCATATGCTATACAAGCAGGCCGCGAACTTAGAATTCTTGTAAACAACGAAAAAGTTGCGGACAACGAAGTAAAGCAGCTTGCTTCTAATATTGCAAAACAGATTGAAAACGACCTTAAATATCCTGGAAGAATACGAATTACTATGATTCGCGAAACAAGGATTATTGAATACGCAAGATAATCACAAAAAAAAGCGGCGGTTTTACTTATGAACCGTCGCTTTTTTTATATAAACTTCATTCACCTTAAAATGCCATATTTACATAAAAAGCAAAAATGTTGTCATAATTGTTGCTGCCGCGCGGCATCATCCTGTAATAAAATCCCAACGCCGGAAGCATTCTATATTTTGACCCCTGATGAAAATCGTATTCCGCACCAAGCCTGAAACCGTTTCCCCAAGCGGAAGTTTCAACTTCTGAATGTTTTTTTTCCGTTCCCTCGCTGTCTATATATCGTTCTGAAATAAAATCTGTACGCGCACCTAATGCATAAGCAAGGCTTGCGTTCAAACCGCCAAAACCAGGATAAACTTTTATTCCGAACCATCCCGCATAGTCAAGATGATTTTTATGTTGACTTCCGTCCCAGTTTATATCAGAAAGAAAATCATAACCGAAAAGAAATTTTAAGGGATTTCCAAGATTTAACGAAATATCACCGGTAAGCCCAACAATTACGCGATTTTTATATGGAGAATCGGTATTTCCGCCGTAAACCGGAATTCCGGTTGAAAATCCAAAATCTCCGCCAAAAAATTTAGTATTTTCTGCAAATGCGCCAAAAGAAAAAATGGACATTACAATCAATAAAAACAAACTTGCAAAAATCTTTTTCATACTAAAATTATCGGCAAATATTAAAAATTTTAAAGTGATTCAAATACCGCTGTTTTAAGTGAAATGGCAAAAGACAAAAAAAAGCGGAAACCGTTATGATTTCCGCCTTAATCCAATCCGTCTATTGATTAGTCATTCAATGACAACAAAGCGCCAAGAATTACACAATGTCCGGCAAGACCATACCACCATTTAAGCTGCGCAATTTCAAGGTTTCCGTTCAAGAAATCCATAAGAACAATAGCAACAATCCATACGATGATTACAATCCAACCAAGAATATTATCAAACTTGCCGAATTTATCGCCGACAAAACATTCCAAAATCAATAGAATACCTGCAAGCAATTCAACAACTGCAAAAACAAGCCCTATTGCTTTTCCTGTATTACCATTGATAAGTCCTGTCAATGCTTTATAAGCGTCGTCGCCACCCTTTCCAGAAAGCGCCCAAATACCTGCAATTGCAAGTAACAAACCTACAGCAATCTGAAGAATAAGTCTGCCAATAGACAAAGAAGATTTTTTAGCCATCTTTTAAAAGCCTCCTTTTTTTTATATCTGTATGCAACAGATTTATGTATAAATTATAAACCAGAATATTTTATCTTGCAATAAAAACAATTTATTTTTTATAACAATTTATTTATACACAACAGAAAACGTTTGCACAATAAGTTTTATATCCGGGGAAAATGTAAACCCCACAATATCGCCTTCTTCTTCCAGATTCTCTTGTGTCCGCGAACGCCATTGCTCAAGATTTTCATCTTCGCCTTCTTTTTGCGCCAATCCCCAGGTAATTTCGCTGAAAGGCAAAACATCAACACTTTCTATTTGAATCACTGCGCGGGGATTATTTCCTCTGTCAAAAACAAGATAATATTCACCGCTCACTGGCAACGGTTCTCCATCAACAGAATAAGAGGCAAAACTGGAAAAAATTGCAGTCCGCTTTCCGCTAAGAATATTTGCAATCTGCGCATCATTTGTAAAACCTTTTGATTCAAAAAACAAGTCACCCGCGCACCCAATTTCCGGATTCTGCCCGGTCGTGTTTATAAACTGCTGCCAAAATTTATCTGCTTCGGAAAGAATCATAAAACCTCTATATTAAAAAAACGGATTATTTTTTAATTTTGTAAAAACGCCAGAATCCGCTCCAAAAGGAACAATAGAAGGATTTTCATATTCTGGACTTATTACAAGACCGCAATCAAGGCAGTGAAGCAAAAAATCTTTGTACTTTTCCTCAGAAACTTTCGGAAAAAGATACGGACCTTTTCGTTCCCAATATTTTGTAAGAATTTTATCGTAAACAAACCAATTTTTTTCGGAGCGTTCCTGAACAGCCGCAATAAGATTATAAATTGAACGTGCTATTGCCGCATGCAAAGGCGCAGGAAGTTTTTCTGAGCGCAAAAGTTCAGAAAACAGCGGATTTTCCAACCCCTTCTTAAAGACTTCAGGTTTTGCCGCAACAATAAAAATCGGTTCGCACCAAGGTAAAGGAGGCGCAAATACAATTGAATCAATTTCCTGCCATTTTAAGCTTGCCGGAGCCCAAGGTTTGTAAAAATTAGTTCCTTCCGGTGAAATTGCAACAGAAACTTTCAAAGCCTGAGTCTTTGAATAAAAAATTAAAATTTCACGTTCAGAATTAAAAAGTTCCTGAACCGCTTTCTTTGTTCTGTAAGGAAAATCGGTTTTGAAAGAGCCGGAAATTCCGCGGCAAAGAACGTTTTTAAACATTGTAAAAGCAGAATTGCCCTGCCATCCTAAAATTGCCCGGCCGCCTTCCTGAAACATATCCACAAGCCGAACGCCTTTTGCTGTGTATAAAAAACAATTTCTAGCGCGTTTTACAGTTCCAAAGCGCGAATAAATTTCTTCCGCCAAAAAATCTATATTCAACATTCTATTCCACAATTTTACAATCAACAAATGCCGGACGGCGCGCAATATCTTGCTGAACAACACCCGCAAAAGTCAACTGCGATTTTTTCTTAATTTTTTTAAGTTTTTCTACATTTTCGCTGTTAAAATAACAGTTTGCAAAAATCTGAGCCCCGCTGTTCACACGAACAACCGGAACTTCATTTTTTTCATAAGAAGTTATACAAAAAACAATATTCATATCCATTTTGGAAACAGAATAAACCATTGCATTTATACGAACTCTTTTTCCAATCCATTTTTCGCAAGCAGAAATTTCATTTTCCCTAAAATCCGCATAAATTTCATTAAGAGAACATTCCGGTATTTTTTCAAATGATTCTTGAATTTCAAATCCGCCTTTTACAGAATCTTTTAACTGCAAAAATATTTGTTCTTCTGAAGAATCCAATGAATCTGCGAAAACATAGTCAACATATTTTTTTTGATTTGCAAAGCGCTCTTCCAAAAGCGAATTGTATTTTTCAACAGTAAGATAAAATTCATTCTGAATATTCAGAAGCTCCGCATTCAGATTGAAAGGCGGTATTTCATCTTCAGAATCATCATATTTTTTTTGAAATTTATTCTTGTCCTGCAGATTTGCAAAACTTTTTTGCTGCTGAAAAATATTGTACAGAACTTTATAGGAAGCCGCATTAGAAGCAAGCGCGGAAAAAAGTGCAAAATCATTTTCCGAAGAACCAATCTCTTCAGAAGACTTTACATTTCCCGCAACTTTTTCTAAAAATTCTTCCGGTTTAAAGCATTTTGCCAAACGCGCATAATTTTCTTTTGAAATTTTCGTTTCATTTATAGAAACTTCAGCAAAAGAAAAAAAGAGAACGTTAAAAAATGCGAAAACCAACAGAATTTTCTTCATATTTATATTCTAATTTACAATTACAAGTTTGCAAGTTTTTCGTTTATCATTTTTGTAGCTTCGCCAGGATTTGCCTTTCCGTGCGATTCTTTCATAACTTGGCCCATAAGCCAACCGACAACGTTTGTCTTGCCTTTCTTGAAATCTTCGATTGCTTTAGGATTTGCAGCAATAACTTTATCTACAATCGCCTGGATTGCACCTGCATCAGTTACAACTTCCATTCCTTTTTCTTTGATGATTTCGCTTGGCATTTTCAAAGTTTTAAGCATTTCGGAAAAAACTTCCTTTCCCTGCTTTGAAGTGATTTTTTTGTCTTCCAAAGCATCGGCAAGTTCTGCAATGTGTTCCGGCGTAATTTTTACGTCGTTGATTGTTTCTTTGTTTTCGTTCAGAACCGCAAGAAGTTCCGCAATTATTAAGTTTGCAACGCGTTTTGGGCTTTTTGAAGAATCTGCGGCTTTTTCAAACCAGAGCGACAAATCGCGCATACTAGTTAAAACTTCGGAATCAAACTGAGTCAAGCCGAAATCTTTCTGAAAGCGGACGCGTTTTTGCTCAGGAAGTTCACCAACTTGCTCTGCGGCTTTTTCAACAAGTTCAGCGCTTACTGTAAAAGGCTTGATGTCCGGCTCTGTTGTAAAACGGTAATCCACAAACGAGTTTTTAGTTCGCATAATCTGAGTTTCGCCTTTTTCTTCATCCCAGTTCATTGTATTTTTAAATCCGGGATTGAATTCCTGGCGGTCTTCCATAAATTCTTTAAGCTGTCTTTGAGCCTCGTAAGTGCAGGCTTCGCGGATTGCCTTAAAACTGTTCAGGTTTTTGATTTCAGAAATCGGCGTATGATAAAGTTTTCCGTCTTCCCAAACATTCAAGTTTATGTTTGCGTCACATCGCATATTTCCTTCTTCAAGGTTTCCTTTTGTGACTTTCACGTAGCGTAAAATTTCCTGAACTGTCTGCATAAAAAGAGCCGCTTCGTCAGGGCTTGTCATGTCCGGCTTTGTAACGATTTCTATAAGCGGAGTTCCGGAGCGGTTGTAATCGATGTAAGAATGGTTTCCTTTTAAGTGAAGCGATTTTCCTACGTCCTCTTCCAAGTGGATTCTCTCAATTCGGACGCGGCGATATTTATTGTCTACAATGCAAGGCTCGCCAATGAAATTTTGCGGACGGAACTTTTCACCATTCGGCTGTTCATCTTTTGGATAATGAATAAGCGGCAAATCTACAAAGCCATCTGTGCAGAGCGGCAAATCGTACTGCGTAATCTGGTAGCCTTTTGCAAGGTCAGGATAAAAATAATGTTTTCGGTCAAATTTTGTAAAATTCGCAATGTCGCAGTTCAAAGCAAGACCTGCAACAACACCAAGTTCAACATAACCTTTTGAAATTCTAGGCATTGCGCCGGGAAGTCCCAAGCAAACCGGACAAACACGAGTGTCCGGCATTCCGCCATAACGGTTTTCGCAAGCGCAGAACGCCTTTGTCTTTGTTAAAAGCTGCGTGTGGATTTCGCATCCAATTACAATTTCCCATTTATCTATTGCCATAATATTCTCCAAAATAATCGGTGATTGAGCCTGTCGAAATCACCACTTTTCAAAACAAGGTCATTTCGAGTGCCTCAATGACCATTCATCAACACATTCAATAACCGTTCATTTTCTTTACTGAAGCGGCACTCCGCAATCTTTGTGGTCATCTTCCCATGCTTCGGCAATTTGCAAAAGTTTTGCTTCGCTGAACATTGCGCCTGCAAACTGCATTCCAATCGGCATATTGTCCGTGTTTTTTGCGCGTCCTGCAGGAACTGTTACAGACGGAATTCTCGCCAAGTTTACAAAAACGTTGTACATATCGCTCAAATACATTTCAAGCGGATCATCAACTTTTTGTCCCAATTTAAACGCAGGAGTCGGGCAAGTCGGACAAAGAACAATGTCGTAAGTTTCAAAAAGTTTTGCCATTTCCCGCTGGATTCTTGCACGGACAGTCATTCCTTTTTTGTAAGTGTCGCCCGAAAACTGTTCAGAAAGAACATAATTTCCGATTACAATTCTTCGCTTTACTTCAGGGCCGAATCCGTTCGAGCGCGTGTCAACAAAAAGTTCATCGTAGCCTTTTCCGTTATCAACGCGGTTTCCGTATCGGATTCCGTCAAATCTGCTAAGATTAGAAGCCGCTTCGGAAAGAGCAATTACATAATAAGAAGCAATCGACGCATCCAGAACAGGAAGACTTACTTCCTCAATCGTTGCGCCTTTTTGTTCAAACCATTTTCTGGTTTCATCAAAAGCCGCCTTTACATCAACATCCAGACCTTTTGTTTCCAAAAACTGCTTTGGAATTGCAACTTTAAGCGAATTCATTTTTTCATATGCAGAAAGATTTTTAAGTTCGCTAACATTCGGTAATTCCGCAGAAGTATCATCGTAAAAATCAACGCCTGCCATGCAGCTTAAAGGAAGCGCAATGTCGCTTGGCGAATGTCCCATAATTCCAACCTGATCAAGAGAAGAGCCGTAAGCGACAACGCCCCATCTAGAAAGGACGCCGTAAGTCGGCTTTAATCCGTAAATTCCGCAATAAGAAGCAGGAAGACGAACCGAACCGCCGGTTTCTGTTCCAAGCGCGAACAATGCTTGGTTTCCGCTAACAGCCGCAGCCGAACCGCCAGAAGAGCCGCCCGAAACATATTCGCGGTTAAGCGGATTTCTCGTCGCTCCGTAAGAAGAATATTCTGTGGAAGAGCCCATCGCAAACTCATCCTGATTGCAACGACCAAGCGGAATTGCGCCCGCATCTTCCAATCGTGCAATTACAGTCGCATTGTAAGGCGCAACGTAACCTTTTAAGATTTTTGAACCGCAAGTAAGAGCGTGTCCTTTTGAGCTGATGTTGTCCTTGTTTGCAAACGGAACGCCCAAAAGCGGCTTTTCTTCAAAAAGTTTTTCAATATTTCCGGCTGCCTTTGCTTCCGCAATAAGTCTGTCCGCTTCTTCCGCTTTTTTTAACGCGTCTGCATAAATTTCCAAAAACGCGTTCAACGGCTTTTCAGAAGCCTTATCACTTTCAAATGTTTCCGCAGATTTTTTTACAAGAGCCGCACTTGTCGTTTTTCCAGATTTAAGCGCCTCTACAGTTTCTTTAATTGTATAAAACATAATTTTTCCTAATTTATTTATAAAATCAAGAAGGGGAAATCCTTCCCGCCGTTCGGCACTCCGTGCCTTACTTCTCAAAAATTGCCTTAAGTCAATTTTTGACACCGTTTTTTTATTATATGCAGGGGCGGAGCCCCGCCCCTAGTCTCAAACCTTCGGTTTTCGACCTACCCCACCCAGCGGGCTCAATCGCCGCCCGCAACGCCTGCTGAACAAAATACGCCACTAGCAAGTCTCGTGGCGAGCCGTTTGTCCCAGCCGCGAACAGGACGTTCGCGAAGTTCGAAGCAAAGTGTGGTCTATTGTTCAAACAGACAAATACCCGCAAATCATTCCGTTTATAAAATACAACAGAAAGTTTACGTCCTCACTTTGTATGAACAAAATGGCAGGACGCCATTTTGTTCTAGGCACCATCTCCAATGACTTTTGGAACTTGGAAATAACCGTCCATAAATTCGTTTGTGATTTTTTTTACGTCTTGAATTTCAAGGCCAGGAACAACAGTGTCTTCGCGAAGTTTTGCCGCTTCTGTAGAAGGATAAGCGTCGTAAGGATTTTCACTGTCATCGTATTTTGAAAGAATGTCGAAATATCCGACAATTTCGCTGACCTGCTTTTTTAATGTTTCAATATTTGTGCTTTCCGGAGAAAGTCGCGAAAGATAAAGGAGATTATTAAGCGTCTCCCCGTCAATTTGTTTGTGAGTACTCATATAAATATTATAGAAAAAAGTGCAATATTAAACAATTACCAGTTTTGCCGCAAAAACAAAATTTATTGATTTGCCACAAAAGCTTCGGTTTTACACTAATTTTCACTTACAGTAAAAAAGCCGGTTTCGCTTTGCCAAGTAAAGATTTGATTTTGCGCGGCATTTTCCAAAAGCGAAATAAGTTTTTGCAAATCAGGAACTCCAAGCGCCTTTACCATTGCTCTTCCATAAGCGGAATTTTCCGTATCAAACCAGCGCTGAATTTCTTTCAAAGAAATTTTACGCTTTTCATAAATTATCTGACTTGCACTTTTCACTTTAAATCCGACTTTTCTGAATTTTTCCGCAATATATTGTGCATTCCAGCAAAAAAACGGATTTTCCTTGTCGCCAAAAAATTCTGTTTCCGCTTTATTCATTCTGTCCAAAATTTCTTCATAAGGCGCGCTTGTCGCTTCCGTCAAAACCTGATGTTTTATAAGCAGACTTATGTGTTGCGCTCCCGACGGAATTCTTTGAGAAATAACAATACTCCAGCCTTTTGCAAATGGACTTTCTTCCGATTTTGGCTTTTCCGCTTCTTCATTTTCTTTTTCTATGTTCTGATTATAGTCAGAATCATAATTCACATCATCAAAAAACTCTTTTTCAATCTGAACTTCCGAATCTTTTTCATCAGTAAAAATTTTTCCTTTCTGTTTTTTCAAACTCGTAATTTCAAAAATCGCATTTGCAAGCGCATCCACAGAACTAACGCTTACAAAAGGATCGCGGAAAAATATTCTGTCAAAAACCGCGCCTTTATACTGAAATTTTAAAATCAAATCCCTAAAATTTTTGGAAGTCATAAAATCGGGCGAGGTTGATTCCGGCCTGAACTGAAGAACCGGCTTGTCCAAATCGCCAAGAGTCCGCGAATACTGTTCAAGAATCTGCATTCCCTTTTCCGAACGGCACAATCCGCAGGTAACGCCTTCCGGAGTTTTCCGCGCAACTTCCCAAAGCAAAAGTCCGTCATCAGCGTTCCAGACCAAACATCTGTAATGACGCAAAAGATTCGCCATTTCTATCATTGTGTCACGTATTTGCAAAAGAACTTCCGCACGGTTTGAATCCAGGCGAGAACGCCATTGTCGGTCCGCTTTGTCCAGCGCAGATTCCCGCACGTTGTCAACCGGGCTGAAAGTAAGATTTTCGCCTTTTCCGCTGTCCTTAAAATGCTCTGCAATCCACCATTCACTGATCGGATTTACACCAAATTCAGACTTTTCGCCTTCCAATGATTTTTGCTGCAAATCTTCCAAAATATTACGGCTTCCCGTCTGTGCAGGAGAATCTTCCGGCTTCTGCTGCTTTTCCAAAATAGCCGCAATCTGAAGTTCGCGGCGGCTAAGCACTTCATCGCGGATTTGCTTTTCGTAGCCTTGCGTGCTTGGCGTATAAAAAACGCGCCCCATCAATGAATCCGGCAAATATTGCTGGGCAACCCAATGATCGCGGTACGCATGCGGATACAAATATCCGCTGCCATGACCAAAACCTTCCGCATCGCGGCTGGAATCCTTCAAATGATTCGGAACTTCCGCATCCTCGCTTTCCACAGATTTTAGCGCATCAAAAAAAGCCATGCTTGAATTTGATTTCGGCGCTGTCGCAAGGTACAAAGCGGCATGCGCTAAAAAATAGCGGCCTTCCGGAAGTCCAACTCTGTCAAAAGCGGCCGCGCAGCTTTCCACAACGGAAATCGCATTCGGCTCGGCAAGACCAGTGTCCTCACAGGCAGAAATAAGCATTCTTCTGAAGATAAAATGAGGATCTTCGCCAGCCCTTACCATCCTTGCAAGCCAATAACATGCAGCGTCAGGATCGCGCCCGCGCAAAGATTTTATAAACGCGCTGATTATATCGTAATGATAATCGCCGTCGCGGTCGTAAAGAACAACTTTTTTCTGAATAGATTCTTCCGCCGCTTCTTTTGAAATATAAATAGTCGAACCGTAGTCCGGAACAGGCGGATTTGCATTCGGTTCCCACTTTTCCGGAGTTGTTTCAACGGCAAGTTCAAGAGCATTCAAAAGAGAACGGCAGTCGCCGTTTGCAGTCTGTACAAGATGTTCCAGCGCACCGTCTTCAAAAACAACATTCCATTTGCCGTAACCGCGCTCTTTATCTTCAAGCGCCATTTTTGCGGCGCGCAGCAAATCTTCGTAAGTAAGCGGTTTAAGCTGAAAAACGCGCGAACGGCTGACAAGCGCTTTATTCACCTCGAAAAACGGATTTTCCGTTGTTGCTCCAATAAGAATTATCGTTCCGTTTTCCACCCAGGGCAAAAGCGCATCCTGCTGACTTTTGTTCCAGCGGTGAACTTCGTCCACAAACAGAATTGTTCGGCGGCTGTAAAGATTAAAATATTCTTCCGCCTGTTTTATGGAAGTGCGGATATCCGCAACTCCAGTAAGAACCGCATTCAGAGTAATAAAGTTCGATTTTGTATGATTTGCAATAACGCGCGCCAAAGTAGTCTTTCCAGTTCCCGGCGGACCATAAAAAATAACAGAAGTAAGCTGATCTGCAGCAATCGCGCGGCGCAAAAGGCGGCCTTTTCCAACAATATGATCTTGCCCTATATATTCATCCAAATTTCTAGGACGCATCCGCGCGGCAAGCGGTTCACGCAATGTTTTTGCAGAACTGAACAAAGAATCATTTTCCATAAAACAAATTATAGCATATATTCAAAATGATGAATTCATATATTTTAAATAAAAAAGGGCGGAGCCCCGCCCTACGCCTCAAACTTCGGGGTTTCGGGAACCTCAACCACCTTCAGTTTTCGTCTACCCCACCCTGCGGCACAAGGCCGCGATACGCTCTTTTAGTGCAACTTGCAGTAGGGCATGTAAGCCCTTTAGTCCACCGCAGCGAAGCGAGGAGGATGAGCCGACAGGCGAAGGCTGGAACGCCCGACCTGCCGAAAGGCAGGAACTGCCCAAATTTCTTCCACAAAAGTGAAATTTTAGGCTACAATATCCAGTATGAAAAAAAGATGGTTTGAGATTATCGATTTTTACAGATTAACCGGAATTGTCTGCATTTGGATTTCTTCCTGGATTTTTATGATTCCGTGGAAAACAGATATAACTTCACCGTATTTTGAAAATTTTTGGGGATCGCTTTTTGCATTTTTCGGTACGGCCGCAAAAAAAACGGCAACGGTTCAGCAGACGCCGGACTTGATGTGCGGACTTTTTGCGCTTTTAGTAATAAGCGTTCTTCAGTTAAGAGGAATTTTAAACATATTCGACACTTCAAAATTTTCTGAAAAAGATTTTAAAGAACACAAATTTATTATCGTCCTGCTGAACATTCTTAGCATAATAGTTCACACGCTTTTTTTTACAATGCTCATAAAAATTTTTCTGTTTCCGGACAAAGGCGATTCTTCGATGATTGTACGGTTAAAACAGGATTTTGGCATAACGATTTTTTCTGCAGTTTGTATAACCGGAATGCTTTTAGGCGGAACGGCAATTGCAAAACTTATACTTATAATTTTTTCGCTTGCCGCAATTTTTATGAATGTATCTTTTGTAAGCAGCACGATGGGAATTTGGGGTTTTATTGCAATTCTTTTTGCGGCGGCAGGTTTTTACCTTGAATTTTGTTTTAACGGATTTAAAAAAGAAAATTTGCTTATCGACTTGGCTTTGATTTCCGGAAAATATGAAAAACTTGAATTAAAAGCGAATGACGAATCTGCAAAAATGAAAGCCGAAATAAAAAATACCGCGAAAACCGCTCTTAAATTAAAAAATCAGGAATAAAAAATGACAAAAACAAAAGCGCTGATTTTATGTTCAATTTTAGGATTTATTTTTATTGCGGCTCCCGCATTTGTGATTACAAAAGCCTTTCGCATAAAAAGCGGCTACAAGGGCGTTTTTTGGGGACAAACTGAATATCAGGTAAAAGATTGGGCAAAAAAGAACAACAATAAAAGTTATTGGGAAAAATGCCCTTTAAGTCATTACGGCGTTACTTGCCAGCGGTTAAAATGGAAGCAAAACGAGCAGTCGCCGTTTGAATATATTGAATTTCAATTTAAGGACGAAAAACTTGTTGCAGTAATAGAAACAGAGCACGAAAAGCCTTTCAGCCAAGATATTTTTTATTCCTACGGGCATTCCGAAAACGGAACTGACCTGGCGGTTGAAACTTACAGGGAAAAAGGCACAAAATATCAGTTTCGCGATTTTGTAAACTATTATTCGCCGGTGCAAAAACTGAACGGAACAAAAAAACGCTTTGCGGTAGAAATACTTTTCAGAAAAAATCTTTCTGATTTTTCAGTTCCGGAAGAAAAACTTATGTATCTTCTGACAACCGGATATTATTCGCCGGAATATTACGAAGAAGCTAAAGAGCACACAGAAAATTTTCCCTCGCACATGTTTTTGGCAAAGTAAAATATTCCGAACCTCCGTGCCAGCATAATTTTGACAACCACAACATAGTGATATATAATATGGCAAACACAAAAAAAAACGAGGCAATTATGAAAAAGACATTTTTTCTATTTTCCGCAATGGCAATGCTCCTCTGCGGATTGATATTCACTGGTTGTAACGAAGATGATGATGATTTTTTTGGTCCTTCAAACACTTGGTGCGAAGCTCCTATAACAAAGACAAATGAGGCTGGGGAAAAAACTATCATAGGCTATTTAAATGCAATCTATTGTGATGAAGATTACACCAGCACAGAAACAAAAACAAACTGTTTAAAAAAAGAAACAACACTGAAAGCAGGAATTACAGTTCTTATCAGATTAAATCCTGATGCAACAGAACAGGATAATTTAACAGGAACCGTTTTATCTGGACTTTCAAAGGACAAATACATAATGAAGACTTTTGAAAAAGACACAGAAACTGAAACTGGTGATGGAGAACAAAAAGTTACTATAAAGGGTTCTAAAGGACTTTGGAAAGCCGCATATATTTTCAATGATGATTTGCATGATTCAGACGCACAACTTGATCTTCCAAAAGCACCTGCACCAGTTTGCAAAAGTTCTTCATATGAAGATGTTACAGAAACTTTAAAAGATTTTTCATGGAAAACTTTATTAAAAGAATATCTTATTTCTACATTATAATATTTATTTTAGAATTTTAAATCCTTTATAAAAAACAGGGTTGTCTAATAA
>CAYXDA010000042.1:0-14147 GCA_964463615.1 uncultured Treponema sp. | reverse complement strand
CAGTAAAATCTTTTAAAAGATAATGAAACTGAAAAATCAGTCCTAAAAATTTTGAACGGTATTCTGACTGCTCTTTTTCAGAAAGTTCCGTTACTTTCCAAGGACCTGCGACAACAGAACCGGCAGTTGCTGAATCAATGCTGCCGATAATATTCAGCAAAGTACTTTTTCCGCTTCCGCTTTTTCCTACAATAACAGTTTTGCTTCCTTCCTTTACACAAAAATCCAAATTCTTAAAAATCGTAAGAGTTTCCACTCCATTCGAATATATTTTTTCAAGTCCGCTGATTTTAACCAAATCACTCATCGTGAAGCACCTCCGCAACTTTCATTTTAAGCACGTTCCGACTTGCTTTCCAGGAAGCAAAAAGAGGAGCGGCAATTCCAAATATCGTTATAAAAAAAACTTCACTGAAAACAACTTTTGCCGGAATTTGAGCAAAAACTGCAAACATAGGATTTTTTAAAAGCATAGCGATAAAAGTAAAAATCGGACGTATATTAAAACTTATAAAAAGTCCGATAATCATTCCGCACAAAGAACCAAAAAATCCCATAGAAAAACCGCGCGCAATAAAAATCGCCATAATTTCACGGTTTGTTCCGCCAAGCGCAGACAAAACTGAAATTTCCTGTTTGCGCTCAAAAACAAGCCGGCGCATACCATTATAAATATTTATGCCGACAACAATAAAAATAATACAGACAAGAAGCATAAGAATATTTTTTTCTATCCGCAATGTTCCAAAAAAAGATTTATTAAATTCCCGCCAAGACTGAATTTTTATGTCAGAAAATTTTTCTTTCAGTTCAGCAACCGAAGCAATATCATTTTCATAATTTTTCAGTTTTATACCATAAATCATCTGAACATCTTTACCGAAATATTTTTCTGCAGAAGCAAGCCCGACAAATCCGTAACCTTTTTTTATGTCATAATAACTGCAATCAAAAACACCTGTTACTTTAAACTTTCTGTTCTGAGAAATAAGAGAAACGTCTTTTCCGCCAGCCAAAGCAACAATATTGACTTCTGAACCGACAGAAACACCAAGTTCATTTGCAAGAGAAATCCCGAGAACTATGGAATTTTCAGAATTTACATCAAATTCTCCGTAAACAATTTTAAGTTCCTTTGCAAAACCTTCGTCAGTCCGCATCAAATTCGGGTCAACCGCTCTTATTACGGCAGCCGCCTGCTTATTTCTTTTTCCTATTAAAAGTCCCTGCGATTCACAAAACAAAGAAGCGCACTTTATCCGACTGTTGTTTTCGCAAAAATCCACAAAATCTGCAAAATTCTCTTCCGGAATACCAGAAGCACGCAAATGATATGACGAAATTTCCATTATTGGATTTATTGAATAACGCTGAAATCCGTTCATAACGCTTACAACAGTAACAAGAGTCATAACTCCAAAACAAATTCCAAGTCCGGCAAGAAAACTTGTAACTGCGGAACGTCCTTTTCTGTCTATTTTTGCAAAGCGCGAAGAAACAAAGAATATCCACCGGAACGAATTCAAAATTCCTTTTTTACTGCTCATAAACCTTCGTTCTCCTTAAAATTCCATTTGAATATAAAAAGTCTTTCTTCCTGATTCCGTTTTCATAGTATGATTCAACCACAAAACCGTCGTCAAAATTCATTGTACTTATATACGAATCTGAAGAACTGAAAACCGTAGACATTCTTAAATTCCCATTTTCGTAATAATAATAATCAGGACTTCCGTCTTTTATTTTATATTCATAAACTTCTTTTTTTGAAAAAGTTTTCTTTATTCTGGTCTGTTTTGCATTGTATTCATATTCTTCTGAATATTTTTCAAGAATTTTTCCTGAATCGGAATATTTCCATTCTGTTTTTCCGGTAAGAACAAATTTTCTTTCAGTTTTTTGAATCTGATTTTCTTCCTGAATTTCGGAATTTACGGCAGAAAAATTTTTGCTTTGTATTATCTGCCCTTTTGAATCATATAAAATCTCATGCTTTTTATTGTCATTTTCAACAATGCTTTTATAAGGTTTAGCACTGTCTTCATAAAAAAATTCCTGGATTTCTTTTAATTTCGCCCCGGAAAATCCGGCAGAAACATTCCAAGTTTCTTTTTTTTGAATCCTCATCTGCTCATCATAGAATGCGCGGACGGCATTTTTTTTGTCCGATTTTGAAACAACAGTTTTTCCTTCCGATTTCTGAACAGAAAGACCTTCTTCTCCGTATGAATAAAACGCAAGATTTTCGTATTCATCAAGATAATTTTGTTCGAAAAGCCCTTTTGTTTCTGCGGATTCTTTCAGAATTGCATTTGAAATTTCATCAATTCCGGAAGACTCATATGGCAAGCCGGAAAGTTCAAGTTTTTCAAGTTCAGAAGAAATCTTTTCATAATTTTCCGGAACAGTTACAACAAAAACATTATTTTCCCTGAAAAGATGCTCAACCCACAAAGCATCATCAGCGGAAGAATCGTATTCAGAAACGGAAAAAGGTTCTCCTGCAGGAAAAAGACCTACATATTCACCTAAAGAAACAGGTCCGTTTTCAAAAGTCCAGACAATAAATTCGGAAAAAAAATTGGATAGAGAAGGAGAAAGCGCATTAAATTCAATTTTTACTGAAACTTCTTGAGCAAAAGTAAAGCCGGGCAACAGCAAAAAAAGAGAAAATAAAAATGCTCCAAAAAAAGCGGATTTTTTCAAAAACTAAAACCGTCCTTATTATTACAAGCCTAAAAATTCATCAACATATTTTTCTGCCGAAAAAGGCGCTATATTTTCGTATTTTTCACCGTTACAAATAAAAGCAACAGGAATTGAAAGTTCTTTTCCAATGCTTACGGCACAACCGCCCTTTGCAGTTGAATCGTACTTTGTAAGAATAATTGCGTCAAGTTTTACCGCTTCATTAAAAACTTCCGCCTGACGCAAAGCATTCTGCCCCGTTGTCGCATCAATCACAAGAATTTTTTTGTAACAATCCGCGCTTGCTTTCTGCGCACAAATTTTGTCAATTTTCTGAAGTTCGCGAACAAGATTTTCTTTGTTATGCAGCCGTCCTGCTGTGTCCGCAATAACAAGTCCGCTGCCTTTAGCGGAACATGCTTCTGCAGCATCAAAAACAACTGCGGCAGGATCCGAACCATGCTGGTGACTTACAACGCGAATTCCAAGACGTTCTCCGTGCATATTCAACTGCTCTATAGCAGCCGCGCGGAACGTATCTGCGGAAGCAAGAATAACATTGCCGTTTCCGCGATTTTTAAAATAATTTCCAAGTTTCGCAACACTAGTTGTTTTTCCAACTCCGTTTACTCCAAGAACCATCCATATATTAGTTTTATCTGCCGAAGGTTCAAGAGAAACTTGCTTTACGCATTCAAGCAAAATATCTTTCAATCTTAGCTTAAGTTCTTTTTCTTCAGAAATATTTTCTTTTTTGCAAATTGATTCAAGCTGTTCCGTAAGTTCAAAAGCAGTTTTTGCACCGATATCCCCTTCTATAAGACTGTCGGAAAGCTCTTCAAAAAATTCTTCAGAAAAGGATTTTCCCTTAAAAAGATTTTTAATTTTATCCGCAAACGATATTTTTTCCATTTTAATCTCCTGCAAAAGTTGAAGTTTTTTCTATTTGTTCCGATTCCGCTGTAATTTCTGTTTTTTCTTTTTCAATAATTTTGAGTTCTTTTTTACCAACAGTTTTTGCATTGACCGGAAGAACAGAGCTTGCTGCCTTCAAATAACGGACAAGTTCATATACAAAGAAAATTCCGCAGCTTACAGAAACACCTGTAGCTGCCCAAGACGCATATTGCCAGTTTTGAGCTTCTGAGCGGGAAACATCATGTCCGTCATTATATGCCACAGTTTTTGAATAAGAAGTTCCGTAACAATAAAAAGTCGGCACAAGCGATAAAATCAAAGAACTGTAACTTGCATACATCCAGCGTCTGCGCTTGTCAATATATTCACTGCGGTCAAACGGTTTTGCGTCCACTTTTAAGTAAGAACCGTCTTTCAAATATTTTTCTGAAATATAAAAATCCGCACTCAAACCTTCATCAGTAACAAAGTGCCCCAAAACTGCTGAATTGTTTATTTTTATTGTTCCGAAAGGATTTTCCTCAGAAAGAGTGCCACCAAAAATACTGTTTCCAAAAATGTCTCCGGAATACGGTTTTTTAAGGCGTAAATAAATTTCTCCATTCTGTTCGGAACGCATCGTAACGTCAATCTTAAATTTTCTGCTGCCGGAAAAATTATAACTTGCGCTTACAGTTTCATATCCTTCAGAAGTAAACATAATTGTATGAATTCCACTTTGAACCGTAAGAGAATTTTCTATATTTTTATACACAACATCATCAACTGTAAGAACGGCTCTGTTTTTGGCTTCTTCCGGTTCAACAGAAATTTCAAGTTCAACAGGCATGGTGTCTGCAATTTTAGGAGTAATCTGCATAGCCAAAGAAGTCGCCAAATCTTTCAGATTATCTGTAGAACCAACATCAGTCGCATAACCTATAACACGCGCACCTGGATACTGATAAACCGAAACAGAAACTGAAATATATGAACCATAAACTGTTATTTTTCCGGCAATAAGACCGTTTATATTGGCATCAACGCAGGCTTTTTCAAATTCATAAGAATCATATCCGTGCAATTTTATATTATTTCCAGCATCAAAAAGTTTTGAAAAATCATTCTGATAAAGAGAAACGTTTTCAACAACAAATTCATCAGAGCGATTTGTCATCATACCTTTAAAAAATGAAGCAAATTTATTTTCTTTTTTTTCTTCGCCAACAACTTTACCTTCATCAATAAGCTTTTCGCGCATCAGGTCAATTTCAATCTGCTCAGAATATTTCAGTTTTTCTTCTTCAACAGAATTCAGATTTTCAGAAAGCTGTTTTTTTATATTCTCAATTTTTTTATCCTGTTCCTTTAATTTTGACTTTAACTTACGCTCAGAATAATTGTTCAAAAAAACAGCATCGCGTGTTTGAACTTCTTTTGAAAGCTGAATAAAAAGCGAAAGCCTGATTTTTTGCAAGTCATATAACGCGCGATCAAGATTTTCACGGCTTCGCGGCATTCGTTCCATATTTTCCGCAAAATTTTCCAATATCAGCGAAGGCATAGAAGAGCAGACAGCTTCCAGCGATTTGTCTGAATTCTTTTGAGTAAGGACAAATTTTTCCGCTGCCAAAATCCATTTTTTTTCAGAATCCGCAAAACAGAATGCGGCACAACAAACAAAAGCAAAAAAAGAGAAAATTATTTTTTTTTGAAAGATATCTATACTGAACAAAAAACTAAACTTCTTCGTTGTCGTCCCCTGAATCCATAGGAAGCCCTTTCCATTGTGCAAGCAAATAAGCGTCCATAAACTGATCAATATCACCGTCCATTACAGCCTGAATATTTCCGGATTCGCATTTTGTACGGTGATCTTTTACCATTGTATACGGCTGAAAAACATAGGAGCGGATTTGATTGCCCCATGAAATATCTTTTTTTTCTGCACCAAACTTGGCGTTTTCTTTTTCTTTCTGCTCCCTGTAATACTCGTAAAGACGGGCTCGGAGCATATTCATACAAGCCTGACGGTTAAAAATCTGACTTCGCTCGCTCTGGCAGGCAACAACAATGCCAGTAGGAATATGAGTAAAACGAACGGCAGAATCAGTTTTATTAACATGCTGACCACCTTTTCCGCCTGCACGGTAAGTGTCTACGCGCAAATCTTCCGGACGAATTTCAACTTCAATAGAATCATCCAAAACAGGAAAAACATAAACGCTTGCAAAAGAAGTATGGCGACGCGCATTCGCATCAAAAGGAGAAATCCGCACCAAGCGGTGTATTCCGGCTTCCCCCTTCAAGTGCCCGTAAACATAATCGCCGTCAATCTGAAGTGTAACAGATTTTATACCGCCTTCCGCTTCCAGCATATCAACAACTTCTATTTTATAACCGTGTCGTTCCGCCCAGCGAGTGTACATTCTGCAAAGCATTCGCGCCCAATCTTCCGCTTCTGTTCCACCGGCGCCTGCATGGATTGTAATAAAAGCAGAAGAATCATCAACTTCGCCGGAAAGCAAATTCAAAATATTCAGCTCATCAAATTTTTTTTGCGCTTTTTCAAGCATTGCGCGAACTTCATTTTCATCGCTGGTTTCACCGCTTTCTTCCGCAAGTTCATACATAGCCTGAATGTCATTATAGTCGCTTAAAAGCTGCTTCCATGGTTCAACACGGTTTTTAAGCTTCCTGATTTCAGACATAACTTTTTCCGCCTTTTCATGTTCATCCCAAAACCCTGGAGCTTCCGTAAGTTTATTTTTTTCATCAATTTTTTTCTGAATCGCATCAGGATCAAGTCGGCTCCAAACACCGTCTATATTTTCCTTAAGTTCTGCAATAGGCATTTTTAATTCTTCAAGCATTTTTTTTCTCTTTTAATTTTTCAAAATCAATCGCAACTAATAATTTTATAGGTTATTTTGTGTTTAGACAATAATTCAATAAAATCGTATTAAAAAAAACAGTAAAAATTCAGTTTTTTATGGAAAAGGAAAAATAATACGTTATTAATGGCATAAACTTGTTTTGATTGCAAGATATTTTATTGTCTTCAATGATAAAACATCATTAGAAAAAAATGTATATCATTCTGAAATTACACTCTGTAAAATATTTATTCCCAACGAGTCTTCATAAAAAGATAAAACTTTATAATTAGAATTTGATTTACAGTAATATTTCTTTTCGTTTTTTGAATAGGGAAAGTTGATTCCAATTCCTCCAAACGAGTTTTTATATTTTTCAGAAAGCACACGATTTGGAACAAGTTCTTTAAATTGCTCTTTCATTTCTTCTATGCACGAATATGAAACAAAAATCGAAGAATTCAGAAATCCCCATAAATCAATAAATTCTGGATACGAGGAATCTGTATAACAAAGATTTTTACGAATGTTCTTAACCTCTGTAAGATACACAGAATTATTTTTGATATTATAAGATAGTCCATCACAAAACAAATTGAATATTGAAATGAAACTGTCAAACTTTTCAGTGTTCATATAGGCGTAGGAAAAATCAAATTTTGAATTAGAATAATATTTGTAAAAACTTTCGACTAAATGTTGTGAAAATAATTCCGCTCTAAAATCAGAGCAAGTGTTCAGATATTTTGCAATACTTTTATAATCATTTCCTGTTCCATGCAATTCACATTCAGAACCTACAATATATTTCACATAATCTTTTAATTCATAACAGACTTCTAGTATAAGCATATCGCAACAATCAAATTGAACGACATCAATATATTTTCCAAAATCTCTTTCATATTGCTCAAGACATTCTGCAAGACTACAAACATGCATTGTTTTATCCGCTCCGTAACCTGTCATATAATCTTCTATAACGGAACGCGATTTGTTTTCTGATAAAATAACTCCGTCTGGATAAACTCCGCGTCCATGACTCCAAATATCTAGAACTGTATGGCGAGAAGGAAAATATTCATTTGCAACAGCAAGAAAATAGTAAAGATTTTCCGAATTTGTCATATCAAGTTCAACATATTCAAAAATTATATCATCGTTCATTTTTGACGGATTTTTTGTTATGAAAAACAAATCCGCTCCAGTTCGGTTATCTTCGCTTTTATCATAGCCAAGACTTCTGTCAAAAAGAACAATGATATTCACATTTTCATTAGAACCAACTTCTTGAAGCGACTTTATATTCTTAATGCAAAATCGTTCAAGGTTGTTGTCTGCCGCCATATAAATCAAATAATTGATTTCTTTTTCTTCGTGAACCATAAGCGGTTTATTATTCCGTAATTCTCAGAAATTTCAGAAGAACATGAAATAATCATAAATATATGAATAAAAACGAACAAAACTTAAAGACATTCAAAAATTTCATACATAAGTTCATCGATATTCAGAGTTTTATCTTTTTTCATATTAGAAGAACTCAGAATCGAAATGCAGACATCTTTATCCTTGTTGTAGAACATAAGATTTTCGGCGCCAATACTTCTTCCATAAGAACCAAGAAACTCAAATCCGCCGTGGAAAAATTTTCGGATTCCGTACCCATAAGCAACAGGCTCAATGCTTTTGTCTGAATTTGCAGAAACTCCAAAAGCTCAAAAAAAAAATCGGTATTCAAATATTCATTCACTTTTATTTTAACAACTTGTTCAATTATCATTCCAAGAAGAATATAATTTGCAGAAGAATATATAAAATTTCCTCTTTCCAATGCCGGAGTTTCTATAAAGTCAAAGATTTTCTCAGGATTCCAGTCATCTGTCTTTGAAAAAGGATTGTTGTAAATTACAGAAGGACTTTATGTGTAGTCGTTTATCCCTGAACGATGCGAAAGAAGTTCTTTTATTGTTGCGTCTGGATTTATATAAATACGTTTTGTATCTTGAACATACTTATCAAGCGAATCAGAAAGAGAAAGTTTTCCTTCTTTTTCAAGCTGAGCAACTTTCAGAGTAAAGTAATCGGCGAAGTCATCTTCAAAACCAGAGCATCCAAAAAACAAAAAAGATGATGCTATTATTAAAAAAAAAACTAATTATGATTTTTAAAGCTTTCATTCTAAACTCCAACATTTAAGATCATGAATTATAAAATAATAACCATAATCTTAAATTTTTAAAAACTATTTCTTCACTACATTCCAATTACAGAAATGATGCACAGGAGCATAAGTTTCCCAGCTTCCATTTGCTTTGTCTGAACAGTCAACAAGGTCTAGAATTTTGAATGAAGGCCAGCTAAAAACCCGCCAGCCTTTTAATTTATAACCAATTACAGGCCTATAATGACAACCAGCTTTACCAAAAACTCTTAAACTAATTCCAGGAAGATTATTATTTATAGATTTTTTTGGATATGCATACGGACTTAAAGAAACTTTGTAGTTACTGTATTTTGATATTGCGTTTCCAATATTTCCTGGCATCGTAACAGAACCTCCGTCTTGCCCGCACAAAGAAGCAACTCCAGCAACAATACCTTTTCCTGTATTCATAGAACTATATAACAAGTTTCTTTTTTCATCAGGCTTAGAAATGTTGCCACAGGAAGTCAACATTGCAGTCGCACACATTATGCTCGCAATCAAATTAAATTTCACTTTTTTCATACATTATCCTCTCAGCATTAAAAACATTTTATTTATCAAATCATAATCAAGTCTATTAATTTAAAAAATAGTACTTTAAACGAAATAACTGCGGTTCAAGCTCACACATCTTTCACAATATCAATACAAAACAAGAAAATACTCTTTCGCATTTTGTTTTGACATCCGGAAAATCTGCTGTAAAATTATTTATAACAAAATATTTTTGCTAAAAGGTGAATTTATGAAAAACGAAAAAATAACAATCACATATCCAGACGGAAAAATTTCCGAAATCAAAAAGGGAACATACGCTTCTGAACTTTTAGAAAATTTCTGCGGCCAAGAAGAATCTGTTCTTGCCGTAAAACTTAACAATAAAATTTATTCTTTGGATCAAAAAATAAAATATTCATGCAAAATCGAGCCTGTTTTTATAAACACAAAGGACGGTTCTAACGTTTACAGACGTTCACTTTGCCTTCTGCTGGCTGCAGCGGCGCATAATATTTTTCCAGGGTCAAAACTTCTTGTAGGACACAGTTTGGGTTACGGCTATTATTACACATTTGCAGACGGAAAAAAGATCTGCGATGAAAAAATTGCTTCAATCGAAAAAGAAATGCAGCGGCTTGTTCAGCAGAACCTTCCAATAGAAACAGAAACAATTTCCTACAACGAAGCGGTTCTGCTTTTTGAAAAGCTTGGTCTTGAAAAAACACGCAAACAGCTGAACTTTATTGCGCCGCCAAAAGTAAAAATCAACACAGTCGGAACGTTCAGCGATCTTTACTTTGGGCCGCTGGCACTTTCCACCGGAATTCTAAAAACTTTTGCACTAAAACCTTACGGAGAAGGATTTTTGCTGCGTTTTCCAAAATCTTCTGATCACAGCGAACTTCCGGAGTTTGTGGACGAACCAAAACTTTTTGAAATTTATTCAAAATACAAAAAATGGGGACAAAGAATAGGAATAACTTCTGCCGCTGATTTAAACGAACTTATCGCGCATAAAAAAATCAACGATTTTATTGACATAACAGAAACATTCCAGGAAAAAAACATTGCAGAAATCGCAGACCAGATTGTTCATAAAAAAACAGTCCGCGTTGTTCTTATGGCAGGTCCGTCATCTTCCGGAAAAACCACAACTTCAAAAAAACTTGCACTTGAACTTCAGGCAATGGGCTACACTCCAAAAGTAATCAGCCTTGACTGCTATTACGTTGACCACAGCCGCACTCCAAAAGATGAAAACGGAGAATTTGACTTTGAATGTCTGGAAGCGCTTGATATAGAACTTTTAAATCAAAACCTTGTAGATTTATTTGCCGGCAAAGAGGTAATTATTCCTTCTTATAATTTCCACACTGGAACGCAATCTTTTGACGAAAAAAACAAAATGAGCCTTTCAGAACATGAAATTTTAATTATGGAAGGAATTCACGGTTTGAATCCAAAACTTACACCCAAAATTCCTGCGGAATACAAATTTAAGATTTATCTTTCTGCTCTTACACAGTTAAATCTTGACGACCACAACAGAATTCCAACGAGCAACAACCGCCTGATACGCCGCATAGTCCGCGACTATCAGTTCCGCGGAAAATCTGCGGCAGGAACAATTGCAATGTGGCCGAGCGTTCAAAAAGGAGAACGGCTGCACATTTTTCCGTTCCAGAACAATGCGGACGCAATCTTGAACACTGCGCTTGACTACGAATTGAGCGTTCTTAAAGTTTATGCGGAACCATTATTGCGTTGCGTAACGCCAAACGAACCGGAATATGCGGAAGCATGCCAACTTCTTTCATTCTTGAACAACTTTGCGACTATTGCGCCAACTCAAGTTCCGGTGCGCTCAATAATCCGCGAATTCATAGGTGGAAGCGCATTCCATTATTAATCTTTTCTGCTGTGCTCTCGCGCATATTTAGAAGAAACAATTCCGCCGATAAGTTTGGCGGATTTTTTCTTCTGTTCCGCCTTGAATTCTTCTTTTTGAAAATCACGCAGACGTTCAAGTGAATTCACCTTCTGCATCGCTTTTTTTAATATTTCGCGTTTTTGCTCAGAAACAATTTTTGCCTTAGTCATTTCTTCCAAAAGAAATTCCGTCTGTTCGCGCACAAAAGCCGAAAAATTATTTGCGGACACAATTTGACTGAAATCTTTTGTATCCTTTACAGATTTTTCCGAAAGTATTTTCTGCTCAGCAAGAGCATCTATTTTTTCCTGAATTTCACGCTCGGCGGAAAGAGCAATTCCAAGTTCATTCTCTGCCTGAGTCTGTTCAAATTTTCTTGCTTCAAGAATATCCTGAAGTTCAAATCTAAATTTCGCCATTATTTACAGAAACATCCGTTTTCTCTTCAACATTATCAGAATCATTTTCTTCAGCAACAGATTTCTTTTCTTCTGTTTTTGAAGAATTCGGAGATTCAACATATTCTTCTCTCGGAATTTCTATGCCGGACACAACACTAAGCTTATCCAAAGTGTCTTCCATCGTGCACTTTTCGTTTTCATCCTGCTTTAAAAAATCTTCAATTTCTTCATGTTTTTCAATCGCTTCATCTATAACAGGAGACTTTCCGCCTTCGTAAATTCCGGAATTTATCATAAGTTCGTTATTGCGGTAAGTTGCCATAAGTTCGCGGATTTTCGCATACGCTTTTTTTGTGACAGGACCCGTTACGCGCCGCTGCAAACGGCTTATAGAAGGCAAAACATCAATTGCCGGATAATGATAAGCAGAAGCAAGTTTTCTGGAAAGCACAATATGACCGTCAAGAACACCACGCACGCAGTCTGCAATCGGATCATCCATATCGTCCCCGTCAACAAGAACCGCATAAAAAGCTGTTATAGTTCCTTTTTCACTTGTTCCGGTACGTTCCATTAACGCGGGAATCATACTGTAAACACTTGCAGGATAACCGCTGGCCGTAGGAGGTTCACCGTTTGCAATTCCAATTTCAAGCTGAGCTTTTGCAAAACGGGTAACGTTATCAACCATCATCATAACATCTTTTCCCTGATCGCGGAAATATTCAGCAATCGCAGTGCAAACATAAGCCGCTCTTAACCTGCAAATAGCCGGCTGATCACCAGTGGCAACTACAATAACAGAACGTTTCATTCCCTCCTCGCCCAAATCGTTGTTTATAAAATCAAGAACTTCGCGGTTTCGCTCTCCTATAAGGCCTACAACATTTATTTCCGCATCCGTATTGCGCGCAATCATTCCTAAAAGAGTTGATTTTCCAACTCCGGAGCCGGCAAAAATTCCAATTCGCTGCCCTTTTCCGCAAGTAAGCATTGCATCTATGGAGCGCACGCCAGTTGTAATACGCCTGTCAATCGGCTTTTTTTTCATAGGATCAGTCGGAGTATTAATTGCAGGATAATACGCTTCCGGCACAATTTCTCCAAGACCATCGCAAGGCTTTCCGGTAGCATCAATCGTACGCCCTAAAAGGGACATTCCTACCGGAACTTGCAGAGTCCTTCCCGAACCCACAACTTCCGAGCCAACTTCTATTCCCTCGGTATCGCCATAAGGAGTAAGAAAAACTTCTTTCTTATTCAATCCTACAACTTCAGCAAAAACTTCTTTTCCGTTTTTAAATTTTATCGTGCAAATTTCACCAATCTGAGCAACAGGACCATTAGAAACAATCTGTTTGCCGCTTACCGCAGAAACATATCCAATATACGCAATCGGGTCTACAGAAACAGCAGCCCTTAAATATTTTGAAAAATCAAATTCCATAATCACTCCACAGAAGGAATGCCTGTGTTCTTTTTCAATGATTTTACAGGAGAAATTTCCATTATCTTATCTTCGAGTTCGCTAAGCTGGCTGGAAATACGCGCATCAATTGCGCCAAAGTCTGTTTCCACAACACAACCGCCTTTTTCCACAGTTGAATCTTCAACTACTTTTATTCCGTCAACATTTTCAACACGTTTTATAAATTCACTGACATTTGCAGTTGTAAGCTTTAAGTCTTCAACATTTACATGCAACGTAACTTCACCGCGGGTTCTTACTTTTTTAAGAGCGGCAAGAACATTGCTCATAATCGTTGTTTTTTGAGTTTCAGAAATAATCTTTACAACTTTGCGGGTCATTAAGATTACAAGTTCAACAATCTGCTGTTCCGTTTCTTTCAAAATTTCTTCACGACGCAGCATTACGGCTTCAATCATTTTGTGCAGCCGCTCAATAAGTCTGTTCATTTCCTCTTCGCCAGACGCACAACCTTCATTATAACCATTCTTATAACCTTGCTCGCTTGCTTCAGACTTTATTTTCTGCTCTTCATCATGTGCGTCTGCAAGAATCTTAGCGGCTTCCGCTTTTGCTTTGGCAATTATGTCATCCGCCTGCTTTTGAGCATCCGCTTTTGCAACCGCAGCCTCATCAGACTGCCGTTTTACTTCCTCAAAGGCCGCATTCTTTGCATTCTGAACAATTTCATCCGCTTTTGCATTGGCCTCTTCCAAAAGATGCTGCTTTTCAATTTCCCATCCCTGGCGAAATGCTTCCGCTTCTTTTCTTAAATCTTCCGCAGTCGGTCCCTGATAAACTTCTTCAACAACTTCAGGCTTTTCTTCCTGCGGTTTATAATCATGAATCAATGGAAGCGTAAATTTTTTTTCTTTTTCATTTACTTTTATTTCATTCGGTTTGAATACTTGCTTAGCCATTTCACATCCTTTTATAAGTCGCTGCTACTGAACCAATTCGTCTTCGCCGGAACGAGCAATTACAATTTCACCGGAATCTTCAAGTCTGCGGATTGTAGAAACAATTTTCTGCTGAGCTTCTTCAACATCCTTCAATCTGACCGGTCCCATAAATTCCATATCTTCTTTTAACATGCTTGCAGCACGTTTAGACATATTTCTGAAAATCTTATCCTGAACTTCTGTATCAACAGACTTAAGCGCTTTTGAAAGTTCCTGCG
>CAYXDA010000041.1:0-14404 GCA_964463615.1 uncultured Treponema sp. | reverse complement strand
CTGTTTGTGGTGCATTATAAATTTTTATCTTTTTTGTTAAAACATCCAGCTCATTAATTGAATATTCCAATCCATTCTTTAAAACGTAAAAAAGACTTCCGTTCAAATTGCCTTCCAAACTAAAAATTTGCTGATTTTGCAAAAATTTTTGTTCAAAAATCAATTCTGTGGCAAAAATTTTTTCTTTTTTAAAATCCAATCTATAGATTTGTAAAGAAGAAAATGCGGAAAATGTTTTTACTGCGCAAAGAAAATAATTTCCTCCTGCAAAAACAATTGTTCCATCGCGCAAACTTTTTTCCGGAACGCTAAAAACACAATTTTTCTGCAAATCGCGAATTTTTATTCTATTTTTTGGAACTGAATAATTTTCCGAAGAATATGTTTCAACAAGAAATCGTCCATTCTTGGAAGCAGAAAGTTGCAAAACATTTGGTTCTGTGCACAAAACTTTTGGCTTTTCAGATTTTCCATACTGAACAAAATTTATGGTTTGCTTATATTCATCATAATAAAAAAATTTTCCATCGGTGCTGGTCATTGAAGAATAAACGGAATTAGAATTTTTGAAAGAAACTTTTTCAATTCCTTTTATTTTTTCCTGTTCAGCAGGAATTTCCGGAACTTCAAGTTCTTTATAAAATTGATTCCACGCTTTTTTTATGGAAATTCCATAAACTTTTTTAAAACATCCAAAATAAGTAAAATTCTTAAGATTTACGCATCTGTACCAAAAATCCGCATATTTTTGCATTCCATATTTATTCTGAAGCCAGGCGTTAAATGAACCGCCAAACATATAACTTGCTTTTCCCGATGGAAAAACATCCATCGCACCTTGAATTTCTGAATATTTAGGAAATTTTCCTTCAATTTTTGCCTGTTTCACCATTTGAAGCGCATATTCATCATTTAAACGTCCTTCTCCATTTTCGCTTTCCAAAGAAACAGTTGCACCTTCTGCCCAAGCCATAGGAATTGTAAGCAAACCAGGATTCCAAAAATCGCCAAAAATTTTATCAACTCCAAACCAAAAATTATTTCTTAAATTATAAGTAATCGCGTGAACAAGTTCATGTTTGAACGTATTCAGAATCTCATCTGAAAAAACAGCCAAATCTTTTGTGCAAACCGTATCAAAAATTACAATATGATTAAAAGGAGCACTTGAAAAATATGCATTAAAATTGTCCTGGGCAGGAGAAATCACAACAGGCAAGCGGAATTTGTTCTTCAAATTGAACTTAGCAGAAAGTTCTTCATAAATTTCATCACAATTTTCAAATATTCTTTTTGCAGAATTTTCTGAACCTTCTGCGTAAATAATGTCAAAATATTTTGTTTTATTGATTTTTAAATTTTTTTGTCCAGCCATAATTCCTGAATAAGCAAATAAATTTATAGAAAACAAAAAAATTGCTGCACGTAAAAATATTTTTTTTAACTTCATTTTATTGATTTTCAAAATGTTATAAAAAACTGCTAAATTTCCAAAACAACTTCATTCTTCATGTTAAGAATATCTACAAGTTTTACAGAGTAAACTTTTTCCGTTTTTAAAAAGGAATCAAGTGTGATTTTTACGGTCGCTTCTTCAAGTTCTTTTGCCAAGCGTTCGCCATAAACTTCAGAAACAAGTTCAATATATTCTTCATTTGTCATTTCTTCACCGGTAAAAGTCGGAGCCATAAGCATATCAAGATAAGACTGCAAATCAGAAGAAAGATTTTCATAAAAAGAAAGCAGATTTGTATTGTTCAACGTAATTTTTAACTTGTTTTCAGCAATCAAAAGCATCCCGGATTTAGAAACAGGGTCATCCGCACTTTCTGGAAGAGCGGCTTTTACTTCAAGATTTCTTCCGGAATTTAAAGTCAAAGTATTTACGCTTTCAAATCCAGAATCTGTAAAAATCTTTGTGATTTCGTCCGCATCAAATGCTGCATTTTCTGAATTGTTTGCGAAAAAAAGAGAAAAAAATTCATTGCTTGAAATTATTTTATAATCAAAATTTATTCCGCTTTCAGATACTTTAATTTTCAGTTCATTTCCACAAGATGAAAATAGAAATAGAACACAAAAACAAACAACAACTTGAATAAATTTATTTTTTGCCTTTTTCATAAAACTTATTTCCTATTCTATTTTCAATATCTTTTAGTTTCTATCTTTTAAATAGTTTAGACATTGGAAAAGTTACACGAACGCCTGTACAAAGTTCTAATCCTGATGCACTGGAACGCAATGGTGATAAAGCAGCACCAGAAGTTGAATTAAAAATAGTATAGCAAATATCTTGAATAATCTGAACTTTAAATTGACCTTTTGTAAAAGAAGGCGTATTAAATGTAATTCCCATTAATCCTGGAAAAATTGATGATTTTATTTCTTTGTTGGTTCCTGGCGAAGTACATTCCCCAATTGTAAAAACCGGCCCCGCATAAGCACGGACATAATTTCCAAAAAACAAAGAAAACACAACCGGCAATTGAAATGCTCCAACTCCATAATTCCAACGGAGCATCAGCCCCGCGCCAGGAGAAAGAGTTTTTCCTTTGTAAACAATATCTGCTTCACTAGAAATTCCGCGAAAATTTGGCATAAATTGCTCTTCTGTAAATAAAGACCAATCACCAGTAAAAGTTCCCATTAAAAAAAGTCTATTTATAAAATCACCGGAATCTTCTGCGTTATTCGATTTTGTAACAGCATTTTTCTCATAATCAGAATCCATCGAATTATAATTTGCAGAGGGCAAAAATTTTCCGCATGCTGCATAATGACTTTTCCAGTAAGCTTCTCTTACAGAAGAAACAATTACTCCAGTATTCGGTCCATCGCTTACAGCAGAAATAAACTGTCCATTGCCAATGTACAAACCAACATGACTTATTGAACCATCTCCCGTTGTTCTAAAAAATACAAGATCTCCAGGTTCCCTTTCAGAATCCGGAACAATCTTTACGTAGCTATACATAGCTTTTACGGTTCTTGGAAGTTGATATTTTATAGAATCATGGGCAGCTGTATAAATCAGTCCGGAACAGTCAAATGCGTGCGGTCCAGTTGCACCACGAACATAAGGAGCGCCGATATATTTTTTTGTTTCAGTAACCAATTTTTCTCTGAAAACACGCGATTCCGCTTCCGAAATATTGTTTTGCGCGAAACATTTTATCGGAAGAAAGCACAACATAAAAAGTGCCAGCGCAGTTATAAAAAACAACTTAATTTTTACTATATAATTGCTCATATCTTTATTTTCGGATTTATTATAACTGAAATTCATAGATTTTTTACACCAATCAAATTTATTTTTTTAATTGAGCCTTTCTCTGCAATGTTGTAAAATATTCTGCTATGAATTTAGAAAATCCGCTGATTGTTCAAGGTGATCGCACACTTTTGCTTGATGTTCATGCTCCTCTTGCACCAGAATGCAGAAACGATTTGATTCCATTCGCAGAATTGGAACGCTCCCCTGAACATCTTCATACATACAGATTAACTCCGCTTTCTTTATGGAATGCAACTAGCGCAGGATTTACTGCTAAAAATGCAGTAGAAGTACTGAATAAATATTCTCGCTACGATGTTCCGCAATCAATTATAGTTTGGATAGAAGAAACTGCCAGCCGATTTGGAAAACTTCGTCTTATTCCCGGACCAACAATCAATGTTCCCGTAAAAACTTCTGAAGTATTAAAAGACTATTCTGATTCAACAAAAGACATAAAAACTGTAAAAGAACAATATCTTTATTTAATTGCAACATCCCGTCAGATTTATCTGGAAATTCTTGCAAATCCGCAAGCAAAAAAATTGCTTGAGCCTTGTATTTTTGAAGAAACAGAAGAAAACAAGAATATAAAAATTTCTGAAGAAGAAAAAAATTATTGTTTCAAATTAAAATTAACAGAACGCGGAACAATAAAACAAGTTCTATTAAAAGCTTTATGGCCTGTAAAAGATGAAATACAACTGGAAGATGGCGAACCGCTGGATTTCAACTTAAGAACAGAAACTCTTTCCGGAAAACCGTTTGCAATTCGCAATTATCAAATGGAAGCAGCAACCGCTCTTGTTGGAAACAAAGGGCCCGGAACTGGATTTGGAACCGTTGTTCTTCCATGCGGCGCAGGAAAAACAATTGTCGGAATGAGCGTTATGTCTCTTTTAAAAACAAGCACGTTGATTATTACAACTAACATATCTGCCGTTCATCAATGGATTCAAGAACTTTTAGACAAATCAAATCTTACAAAAGAACAAATTGCAGAATACACAGGCGAAAATAAAACTCTTGCGCCGGTTACAGTTGCAACTTATCAAATTCTAACTTGGAGGCCTGAAAAAGACGGTCCTTATCCGCACTTTTCAATTTTTCGCGAACGCCATTGGGGACTTATTATTTATGATGAAGTTCATATGCTGCCGGCGCCAGTTTTCCGCGTTGTTGCAGAACTCCAAGCTGTACGAAGAATCGGACTTACCGCAACTCTTGTACGCGAAGATGGTTGCGAAGGCTATGTTTTTAGTCTAGTCGGACCAAAACGTTACGATGTTCCATGGAAAGAACTTGAACGCAACAATTGGATTGCAAAAGCAGAATGCATAGAAATCCGTTTAGATTTGCCGGAATCGCAGGAAATTGAATACGCTGTTTCGCAAGCAAGAATCAAACATAGAATTTCCAGCGAAAATCCAATAAAAATAGACGTGACAAAACAAATTATTTCGCGATTTCCAGAAGATAAGATTCTTGTAATCGGGCAATACATTGAACAGCTTACAACACTTTCAAAAGAACTTGATGCGCCAATTATTACAGGAAAAACACCAAACTCGGAAAGAGATAAAATCTATCAGGAATTTCGCGAAGGAAAAATTCATGTGCTTGTTGTTTCAAAAGTTGCAAATTTCGCAATCGATTTACCAGACGCTTCAATTGCAATTCAAGTAAGCGGAACATTCGGAAGCCGACAGGAAGAAGCTCAGCGACTCGGAAGAATTCTCCGTCCAAAAGAGCGGACAAGCCGTTTTTTTACTTTAATAACAAGAAACACTGTGGAAGAAGAATTTGGCGCAAACCGTCAAAAATTTCTTGCAGAACAAGGCTATTCATATAGAATTATTCGCTATACTCAAGAAAGCGACTTGGGCGAACTTTGCAATAATAACCAAATTGCGGAGAATTTATGATTCAGCAAAACACAAATCCTAAAGCTCAAAAAATAATCCTCTGGCGAGAAACTCTCTCTACAATGAACGATGACCATTTTTTTGAAATTATGCGCGTTTATCTTGGAGAAATCCATACTCCGTTCAATAAAGATAATCTTATAGAGCAACTCAGCAGCATCTTCCGCAAAGAAGAAAACAAATCAACAATCCTTGCATTTCTTTCTGATTTTGATATAAAAATAATTTCCGCAATTAATTTTATAAAAAACTGTACACAAGAAAAACTTATAGAATTTTTCAAATCCGAATATCTTATTTCTGATATTTATTCTGAATTAATCAACTTAACAGAACGGCTTATAATTTATTCCTACAAAAATTCCGAAACAAACCAATCTATCCTTGCTCTTAATCCAATTTTGGAAGACTCTCTTCTGAAAGTTATCAACATAAAGTGTCTTTTACCAGAACCAGAATTTTCTGAGCGCAATTTTAATACACCGTTTTCAATAACACCAAATTTTATTTCCGCTTTTTATTCCTATATTCTTGAAAATCCCGGAATGTGTAAAAATAATTCGGAAATCAAAAAAAAGGATTCCGAGCAAATTTATAAAATTTTTGGGGAAAGTTCTGGCTGCACAAAAATTCTTCTAAATTCTTTTATAAATCTTGGATTAATAAATCTTGGTGAAAAAGAAATTACAATAAATTCAAAACGATTTTCACTTTTTGCGCTTCTTTCTGAAAAAGAGCAATACGCTTTTATTGCAACAGCTTCTGTAATACATTTAGGAAGACAATCTCTTCAGTCACAGGCGCAACTTTTTCTAAACACACTTGCTTCAATTCCAAAAGGTGGACTTTCTTTGCAAAATGTTTTCAGAATTGCCTTTCTTATAAAATATCAAAAAGACAGAACAACTGATTCTCCGGCACAATCTCGTTTTTCAAAAATGTTGGAAGCTCACAGAACACAAGGAACTGAAAATTCTTCAAATTTATTAGATGAAATAATAGAAAATATTTTAAAAAACGCTATAGAACTTGGACTTTTACAAAAAATCGGAACAGATGAAAAAGGAAACTCGATTGTTATAGCAAACGAGATTTTTACAATCACAAAATCTTTTGAAACAGAAAAAACAAATCAGAAAGGAATTTTAAATATAAATGCAGGCACAAGCATTGCAATTCTGCCAGGACTTTCTTTACGTGAACTTTTGCCTATTGCAACTTTTTTAAATATTGTTTCATTTAACACAGTTTGCGAATTTGAAATTACAAAAAAATCAATTTACCGAGCATTTGACAACGGATTATCAGAAACAGAAATTATAGAACTTCTTTCAAAATACAATGCATATAATATTCCTCAAAGCCTGGAAATAAATATAAAAGAATGGCAAACTTCTTATTCTTCGGCAATAATTTACAAAGGTTATGTTCTTAAAGTTGATGAAAAAACACAAAGAATAATAGAAAACAATCCAAAAATTATACCTTTTATAAATCAAAAACTTTCCGACGGAATTTTCCTTTTGAATATTCCGTTAGAAGAAGACCCAAATGAATTTATAAAAAAAAGCGGAATAGAACTTTTAAGCGCAATAAAAATGCCTAAAAATACTTCCGATTCTATAAATTTTCCAATTTTAAATTCCGGAAAGAATTTTATTTTGCAAAATCAATATTTTAATGAGGAAAATACTAAAAATTCTCAAGCAAATCAAAACAACATTGAACAAAATAAAAAAGATGCGCAACAAATAAAGGCCGAATTTACTTCTTATTTGGAAACATTAAATCTTTCAAAACAACAAAAAGAATGTCTTTCCGCCAGAATCGAAAAAAATATTATTCTTACAAAAGAACAAATAAAACCAGAAACAGTGAGATTGGAAATTTTAGAAGCCGACGGAATGAATTTTAATGGAAAAGTGCACTTGATAGAAAATGCAATAAATCATTCAGATATGCTTGAAATTCTTATTCCATCAGAAGAAAATCCTTCAAAAATGAAAAAATTTTTTGGAAAACCTATTTTTATTGCGCGCCAAACAAATGACAGCATTTTAAAAATGAAACTGGATAATTCCGAAGAAACAAAATTATTTTCTGTAAGCAGAATAAATCACGCAAAAATAATAAAAACTTCAATGTTTTAATTTATTGCACACACTCTCACAACCGAACCTTTAAGGTTCAATCCATAATAATCAGAAATATGAGAAAACTTCAAATTGAAGCGTAATATTTTTCGCTAGAATAGCATTTTAAAATTGTAATTGTGAAAAAAAATACCGCTAAAAAATAGCGGTATTTCTATTTACATCTCCTAGCAGAATTGAACTGCTGTTGTCGGGATGAAAACCCGATGTCCTAACCACTAGACGAAGGAGACAAAAGTTGTAAAGTATTTATACTACACTTTTGCCATCCTTGTCAAGAATAAATTCTTTAATATCAACATTAAATTACAACTTTTCCATCAAAAAGGAATTCTGTAGCACCAGTCAAATAAACTGTATCGCCTGTGTAATTTACAATCAATTTTCCGCCGCGAACATCTACAGTTATGTTTTCGTTCATTTTGCAATAGCCATTCAAAACTGCAGCAATTACAGCAGCGCAAGCTCCAGTTCCGCAGGCAGGAGTTTCTCCGTTTCCGCGTTCCCAAGTTCTCATTTTAAGTTCGTTTGGACCAACAACACGCACAAATTCAGTATTTGTTCTGTTCGGGAAATTTTCGTGGTTTTCAAAAAGCGGACCAATTTTCTTTACGTCAACTTTATCAACAAAACCTACAAAAACAACACAATGAGGATTTCCAACGCTTACACACGTTACATTGTAGTTTATTCCATCAACAGTCAAAGGTTGATTTACAATTGCTTTTTCCGGCAAACCTTCAAGATTCAAAGCATCTGCTTCAAGTTTTGTAGGCAACATTTCCGGCAAAAATTCAGGTTTTCCCATATCAACGGTTACAGAAGAAACTATTCCGTTCAACTTATAAAGTTTCAGAGATTTTACTCCGCTTGCAGTTTCAACCTTAATTGTTGCAGTTGGCTCAGATTTCTTTTCGTGTTTTTCTGCAATTCCATAAATATCATTATCATAAAGATATTTTGCAACAGCACGCAAAGCATTTCCCGCCATCATTCCTTCTGAACCATCAAGATTAAAGAATCTTGCTTTTGCATCAGCTTTTTCAGATTTTCCAACAAGGACAACAGAATCCGCTCCAATTCCAGAACGGCGATTACATAATCTAACTGCCAATCCGCCAGGGTTATTTATAATCTGCTCATCAGTATTGATTATAATAAAATCATTACCTGTTGACTGCATTTTTGTAAACTTAACAGTTTCTTTGCTGGTTCTTAAATCATTTATGTCAATAAGTTCTACATTTTCTGGAGAATAGTGACTCATCAAACAATTTGCCAACGCATTTGCAGTATCAATAGCTGTTAAACAAGGAATATCACGTTCAACAGCGTGTCGGCGCATACGAACGGAATCAGCATGAGGATCTCGTCCTTTTGCAGAAGTAGAAATCACATAATCAATTTTTCCAGAATCAAGCAAAGTCAAAAGATTATCATCAGGATTTTCGTGAATTTTATTCACAACTTGAACTTCCATTCCAAAATCCTGCAAAGTTTTTGCATTTCCTTCCGTTGCATAAAGTTTAAATCCCATATCATAGAATTTTCTTGCAAGTTCAGGAATCTCGTAACGATCAGTTTTTCGCACGCTGAACAAGACTCCACCGGAACGCTTCATTGTGTAACCCGCTCCAACCAGACCTTTGAACAACGCTTCTTCCATTGTAGACGCAATTCCCAAAACTTCACCGGTTGATTTCATTTCCGGACCCAAATGAGTATCTACATCCATCAATTTTTCAAAACTGAATACAGGAACTTTTACTGCAAAATACGGTGGAATTCTATACAAACCAGTTCCGTAACCTAAATCCTTTAATTTTTCGCCAAGCATCGCACGAACAGCCAAATCAACCATCGGAACGCCAGTTACTTTAGAAATGTATGGAACAGTTCGCGAAGAACGAGGATTTACTTCAATAATATACAAATCATTATTGTATATAAGATACTGAATATTTACCAAACCTTTTGTTCCAAGCGCAATTGCAAGTTCCCGACTTTGTTTTATAATTTTTTCGCGAAGAACATCGTTTAAGTTCCAACTTGGATAAACAGCAATACTGTCGCCGGAATGAATACCCGTTCGTTCAATATGTTCCATAATTCCAGGAATCAAAACATCTTCGCCGTCGCAAATACCGTCAACTTCAAGTTCAATTCCCTGCATATATTGGTCAATCAAAACCGGATTTTCAATTCCCTGCGCAAGAATAATTTTCATATATTCTTTTACATCATCGTCGTTGAAAGCAACAATCATATTTTGACCGCCAAGAACATAAGACGGTCGCAACAAAACCGGATAGCCAAGATTTGAAGTCGCTTTTAGAGCTTCCGCTTCATTCATAACGGTTAGGCCCTTTGGACGGTTAATATTCAACTTTTCGCAAAGTTCTTCAAAACGTTCGCGATCTTCCGCCAAGTCAATAGCATCTGCAGAAGTACCAAGAATTCGAATTCCCTGAGCATCCAAAAATTTTGCAAGTTTAATAGCCGTTCCGCCACCGAACGCAACAACAACACCCATCGGTTTTTCCGTATTAATAACGCCCATAACATCTTCTGGCGTAAGCGGTTCAAAATACAAACGGTCTGCTGTATCAAAATCAGTAGAAACTGTTTCCGGATTATTATTTACAATTGCAACTTCGTAGCCTAATTTCTTTAAAGACCAAACACACTGAACGCTGGCATAATCAAATTCAATTCCCTGTCCAATTCTAATCGGTCCGGAACCAAGAACAACAATAGTTCCCTTTGATTTTTTTGAAGGTAAAGAGTTTTCTCCTTTTGAAATTCCATGAAGTTCATTCAAAAATATTTCAGCTTCATTTTCCTTATCGTATCCAGCATAAAAATACGGTGTTTCTGCATTAAACTCACCGGCACAAGTATCAACCATTTTGTAAGTTGCCGGAATATGCACAACTTTTCCCTGAGCACGCAATTTTTCTAATTTTTCGCACTGCGCTTCAATAGTTTTTTCCGTAGAATTTTCTGTTTTGTTATGTTCAATTACACCGGAAGAACCTTCTATTTTGCTTCCAGTCATTTCTTCAATAACAGTATCCGGATAACCAAGTTTTTTTGATTCAAGATAAATTTCCTGCGTCAAAACAGCTTTTTCTTTTTCAGAAATTTCAGCGCCATCTTTTATCATTGCAAAAGTATCTTCCATTTCTACAAGATTAAGAAGTTTGTTCAAAAACCATTCATCAATCATTGTAACTTTATGGATTTCGCTAACAGTCATAATTCCACGCTTCAAAGCCTGGAATATTGCAAACAGACGCTGGTCTGTACATTCTCCAACGCGCTCAATTATTTTTTCATCAGATTCTTCCGCAAATTTCTTAAGATTAAGCGAAGTAACTCCTATTTCTGCACCACGGGCAGCTTTCATCAGAGCTTCTTCAAAAGTTCGCCCAATCGACATAACTTCGCCGGTTGCTTTCATCTGTGTGCCAAGTTTTCGTGCCGCATAAACAAATTTGTCAAACGGGAACTTCGGCATTTTTACAACAACATAATCCAAAACCGGTTCAAAACAAGCAGACGTTTTCTTTGTAACAGAATTAGGAATTTCATCAAGATTATAACCAATCGCAATCAATGTAGCAATTTTAGCAATCGGATAACCCGTCGCTTTGGAAGCAAGTGCCGAAGAACGAGAAACTCGCGGATTTACTTCAATTACAGCATACTCAAAGCTTTCCGGATTAAGCGCAAACTGACAGTTACAACCGCCCTCCATTCCCAAGGAAGAAATTATATTCAGCGACGCAGTACGCAACATCTGATATTCTTTATCACTAAGAGTAACCGCCGGTGCAATTACAATAGAATCTCCTGTATGAACACCAACAGGATCAAAATTTTCCATTGAACAAACGGTCAAGACATTTCCGCTGTGGTCGCGAACAACTTCAAATTCAATTTCTTTCCATCCAGAAATACATTTTTCAACCAAAATCTGATGTATTGGAGAGCGATGCAAACCATTATGCGCAATTTCATCAAATTCTTCTTCGTTATTTGCAATTCCGCCACCTGTTCCTCCCAAAGTAAAAGCAGGACGGATTATAGCCGGAAAACCAATTACATTTTTTACAAAATCCAAAGCATCTTCATAAGTTGTTACAACTTTAGACGGAATACAAGGTTCTCCAATAGATTCCATCGTATCCTTAAACATCTGGCGGTCTTCTGCTCTATCAATTGTTTCAGGTTTTGCACCAAGAAGCCGTACATTGTGATCTTTCAAAAAACCGGATTTTGCCAGTTCCATACACAAAGTAAGACCTGTCTGTCCACCAAGGGAAGAAAGAATTGAATCCGGTTTTTCCTTTTCAATAATTCTTTCAATTACTTCAGGAATAAGAGGTTCAATATAAATATGATCTGCCATAGCGTGATCTGTCATTAACGTTGCAGGATTTGAATTTACCAATACAACTTCAAGACCTTGCTCTTTTAATGCTTTACAAGCCTGGCTTCCTGCATAATCAAATTCCGCCGCCTGACCAATAATGATAGGACCAGAACCAATAACCATTACTTTATGAATATCTTTATTAAGTGGCATTTCTAACCTTCCTTGATTACAGCAAACATTTTTATGGTCCTTGAGCTTATCGAAATACATTTTCTTTAATGAGATTTCGACAATCTCAACCACCGTTTACGCTTTTGATTTTGTCGCTTTTATTGTTGAAGCAAAATAAGCAATTGCATCAATTCTCTTGTACTCCGCTTCAAAATTCTTAAAATAATCATGATTATTAATTAATTTTACAAACTCATCAAACAAAAAGTTTGCATCAAGCGGACCAGAACATGCTTCCGGATGAAACTGAACACTAAAAGCCGGAATTTTTGTATAAGTTACACCTTCGCAAGTACCATCATTTGTATTCACAAAACTTTCCACCGTACCTTCCGGCAAACAATCATTTTTTACCGCATAGCCATGATTTTGCGAAGTAATATAAACACGCCCGGTTTTTGTATATTTAACCGGCTGATTTGCTCCACGATGTCCATATTTCAGCTTCATAGTTTTGGCACCATTCGCAAGCGCCAAAAGCTGATGTCCTAAACAAATTCCAAAAATCGGAATTCCTGTTTTTGTAATCTTTTTAATTTCTTCTATAATAGAAACATTTTCCGCAGGATCACCAGGACCATTGCTGAGCATAATTCCATCCGGATTCAGCGCCATTATTTGTTCAGCCGTATAAGAACAAGGAACAGTAACAACTTCCAAACCGCGCTTTAAAAGTTCACGTCGAATATTTGCCTTTGCTCCAAAATCCCAAAGAACAACTTTTTTGCCCTTTCCGGCTTTCATCGCTTCTTTTTCATCATTGATTTTAGTGCCATCCGCTGTAACCGGAACAAACCGATATTTTGCACTTTCCGTAAAAACAACATCCGCAGGTTCTTCAACTCCGGTTGCACTTCCAGTTACAGACTCAACTGCTTTTTCAATTTTATACGATTTTATTTTTTCAAGAAGAACGGCTTTTTTCTTTTCATCTTTTAAGGCGGCAAACGCTTCTATAGAATCTTTAGAATTTCCGCTAATAATCATTCCGTTCATAACGCCGACTTCACGCAGAATTTTTGTAAGCCGACGTGTGTCAATATCATAAAGACCAATAATATTCTGAGATTTTAAATAAGAATCAATATCGCCATTACAGCGAAAATTAGAAGGCTCGTCGCACCATTCGCGAACTATATAACCTTTTAAATTGCATTTTGAACTTTCGTAATCTTGCTTTATATCACCATAATTACCAATCAACGGAAACGTTTGTGTAACAATCTGACCATAATAACTAGGATCAGTAAGAGTTTCCAAATAACCATTCATTCCCGTCGTAAAAACAGTTTCGCCGATTACTGTTCCTTCCGCACCAAATGCCCTTCCCTCAAAAACCAGTCCATTTGCGAGGACTAAACATGCTTTAGTATTCATACTAAAACACCATTATACAAAATTTTAGCGCGTATGAAAATAGCAGAATTATTTTATTTTAGGGCAAGTCCACTCGATTTCGCAAAGCTCATCTCATGGCCGGGCTTTTGCGGTATAAAATCAGGCAAGGATTTTTTATTTTATAAAAACAAACCGAAATTCAATAATTATTTGCTTTAATAAAACTTTTTTCACCTTGCCTAATTTTTCCGTCCAGCCACACTTCGTGTGTCCGTCCCGCTTTGCGGCAGCAATCCCTCTTGCAAGTTTCAAAATATTACAGAAATTACATACTTGTGTAACCGCCGTCAACCGGAAGAATTACACCTGTAACATAACTTGATGCTGGACTGGCAAGAAAAATTGCAGCCGTATCCAATTCACCTTCGTTTCCGTAACGACTTAAAGGAATCATTGTTTTTGCATTCTGTTGAAAAAATTCAGAATCCAAAGTTTCTTTTGTAAGCGGTGAATAAAAATATCCTGGACAAATTGCATTTACATTAATGTTATATTTTCCCCATTCAGAAGCAAGCCCACGAGTAAGATTTACAACACCACCTTTTGCCGCATGATATGGAGAACAAGGTGCAATTTTATTTCCGACCAAACCATACATAGAAGCAATATTAATAATCCGGCCATACTTAGCAGGAATCATCGCTTTTTTTGCAACTGCACGCGCAACTCTGAACGAACCGAACATATCAATATTTATTTCGTTATAAAACTGTTCATCCGTTATATCTTCTGCCGGAGCAACAGCACCAGTTCCTGCATTGTTTATAAGAATATCAATACGTCCAAATTCTTTTAAAACTTCATCAATTGCGGCATTTACTTTTTCTGTATCTGTTATATCGCACTGTATTGCCAATGTTTTTACTTTATATGTTTCTGCAATTTCTTTTGAGACTGCTTCAATTTTTTCTTTTCTGCGGGCAATAGCAACAATTGATGCCCCTTGATTTGCAAGAGCTTTTGCCATCTGAACACCTAAACCAGTTGAACATCCTGTTACAACTGCAACCTGATCTTTCAAATCAAAATAGTTTTTCAT
>CAYXDA010000040.1:0-14932 GCA_964463615.1 uncultured Treponema sp. | reverse complement strand
GGCTAAGGGCGAAAAAGTTCTTAAAGCGGTTGATCCTGGTCAGCAGTTTGTAAAAATTATTTATGACAAAATTGTTGCGCTTTTAAGTGATGAAAATAAAACTTCGCTTGCGTTGCGCGGTCCGGACGTAACAACTGTTATTTTGCTTTTAGGTTTGCAGGGGGCCGGTAAAACGACTGCGGCGCATAAACTTGCGGCCAGGCTGAAAAAAGAGGGAAGACGTCCGCTTCTTGCTGCTTGCGATTTGGTAAGACCGGCTGCGGTTGAACAACTTTCCGTTCTTGGCGAAAAAATTGGAGTTCCTGTTTTTAAGGAAAATTCTAAAGATGCTGTAAAAAATGCGGAAGAAGCGCTTAAATATGCCAAGAAAAATCAGTTTGACACTTTGATTATTGATACTGCCGGACGTTTGCAGATTGATGAAGATATGATGGCGGAACTTTCCAAAATAAAGAAATCGGTTTCGCCGGATGAGGTTCTTCTTGTTGCAGACTCTATGACAGGTCAGAATGCGGTTGATATTGCCAAAACTTTTGATGAGCAGTTGGGGCTTACAGGTGTAATTCTTACAAAGTTCGATTCTGATGCGCGCGGTGGTGCTGCTCTTTCTTTACGTTCAATTACCGGAAAACCGATTCTTTTTATTGGTACCGGTGAAAAAACTGAAGATTTTGAACCGTTCCATGCTGACAGAATTGCAAGCCGAATTCTTGGTATGGGCGATGTTGTTTCGCTTGTAGAAAAGGCTCAGGAAACTGTTGATGCTGAAGAGGCTGAGCGTTTGCAAAAGCGCATGATGCGCAATGAGTTTACGCTTGATGATATGCTTGCGCAGTTCAAGCAGGTTAAGAAAATGGGTTCTATGCAGTCCCTGCTTGATATGATTCCTGGAATGGCAAATCAGAATGTTGATATGAGCATAATGAAAAAGCAGGAAGCGATTATTCAGTCAATGACTAAAAAAGAGCGGGCGAATCATTTGATAATCGGACCGAGCAGAAGAAAGCGTATTGCTTCGGGTTCGGGTACAAGCGTGGCGGATGTTAACAAACTTATAAAACAGTTTGAAAAAACTAAACTTACAATGAAGAAAATAACCCGCAACAAAGGTATGCAAAGCCGGATGATGAGCCAACTTGGAATGGATCCGGGCGCTTTGCAGGGAATGGATATGTCAAAACTTCAGGATTTGGCAAAGCGCTTTGGAAGATAGCGGCCGAATTTTGGGCTTTGGGCGCTTTATTGCACTTCGATTACGGAAGTGATTCTTCCGTCTTGTGTGTATGCGCGTTCAGGATTTGTTTTGTCGACTACAGCGTTCATTCCTAAATAATAGTTGTAATAATATTTTCCGGATGGAAGAGGCAGGCTCAGTTCGTAAAAACCTGGGCTTGTTTCTTTTAGTTCGTAAATCCAGCTGTCCCAGTTTGTAAAGGTTCCGCCAAGTCTTACGGTTTGTCCTGGTTCTCCGTTATAAATAAAGTTTGTTCCGCTTTCTTTTGTTGTTTCTGTAACTTTAGGTTTTGTTCCGCCTATAAAAATTTTTGAAAGCGTTATGCCGGATTCTTCGTCATAATATTGATTTTTGTTCGTAGGGTCAAAAGTCCAAAGTCCATCTATTACAAGTCTGTAAGAAATTTCAGAAAGATCTGCCGGCCGTTCAAGAATGTAAAACATAATTGTGTTTGTAATGTTTCCGTCAAAGTCGCGGGTTTTATGAATCATAAACGGATGGACTGTCTGGTAATTTTCAAAGTCAAATGCAATTCCGATAAAGCGCGGACCGGCTTTTTCTGTAAACACGATGTAGTTTTCCGTTACGAAAGGTTCCTGCGTTTTTTCCAGTTGAGAAACAATATTGTTGTATTCATACAAATCCTTTTCTGAATTTGCGGGCATAGGTTCTGCAATCGCTAAAAATGAAGGAAGTGCAATTCCTGCCAATATCAAACCGAGAATTCTTTTCATATCAAAAATATCGGTAAAAAATGCTTTGTGTTTAAGCGAAAAAAATGAATTTATGGTAAAATATATTAATAAAGTAGGTGGGCTACTTTTCCGTAAATAAAAGTAAGTGGGTTTCCATTTTTTTAATATGGCACTGTAAAAAAAAGTGCGAATGGAGTAAAATTAGAAGCAATATGCCTGGTTTAAGTCAGCTAAAAAAATTTAATGCGGATATTCTTTCTCTTGGTAATGAACCAGCATTGCGTGCTGCTCGCGGTGAAAAGCCGGTTACAATTCCTATTCCTAAAGACATAAAAGATGTAAATGATGCCGATGATTTTTTAATGGGAATGCCGGAACCGGTTGAAAATCCAGTTGTTTCTGATGAAAATGAAAATGCGCCTGAAGATTTTTCTGATATTATGGGAACTTCTTCAAATTCAATTCCTTCTGAAAGCGAAAGCGCACCGCAAATAAACATTTCTGTTCCGGATTTGTCTTCAATTTCTTCGAACGGTTCGGATGATTTTGCACCTGATCTTTCTATGTTTGATGAGCCGGTTCAGGAAACTGTTGAGCCGGAACTTGAAAAAGAGCCGGAAAAACCTGAGGAAAAAGAACTTTCTGAATTTAGCCTTGAAGATCTTTTGGGCGGAACTGGTTTTGACGGAAGTCAAGGTGAAAGCAACGAAGGTTTTGCGGAAGATAATTCTGAGCAAAGTGCGGATACGGAGCAGGAAAACTCTGAGGGGCAGGATATTCCGGATGCTGAACCTGTTGAAGAAATTTCAGGTGAGCCGTTTGGATCAGAAAATTCGGAAGAAGCAAATCCGTTTTCCGGAGTTGTTCTTGATGATCTTGTTTCCGATGTGGAAAATACTCCTGACAATCAAAATTTTGGCTCATCAGATTTGGATATGGATTCTATTTCGAAGTCGGCTGATTCTGATAGCAATTCAAATGATGATTTTGCGCAGCCAATTGTAGAAGAACCGATTTCTGCGGAAACAATTCCTGATGATGAAGTTTCTGCGGCAGATGAAAAAAATACTTCTGTTGATAATTTTGATTTTGAAGAACCTGAAATCAATACGGTGGAAAATCCGGATGAAAATGAAACTTTCAAAAATTCTGATTTTTCTGATATATCTGATTTGGATTTAGATGCTCCGGATTTTTCTGATGCAGTTGATGGTGGAAATAAAGAAGAAAATGAATCGGACGGCGGAAGTTCTTCTGCAGAGGATTCTGCTTTGCAGGACAGCGGCGAAATTCCGATGCCGGATGAAAATATAAAATCGCCGGAAGCGGAGGCTACGGATAAGGAATTTGCTTTTTCCGGAAATGAAATTGATATGGGCGAAGGATTGCCGGATTCTGTGACAGAAGCGGATTCCGTGCCTGAAAATAGACGCGCAGATTCTGATAATTCAGGCTTTTCCGAAGAAAAAAGTGTAGATTTAAGTGGCGATGATTTTGATTTGCCGGAAGGACTTTTTGATTCAAGTGATTTTGAAATTCCTGAAACTTCAGAAGATGTTTCTGATGCGGAAAAAGCTTCTGAAACTTCAAAAAGTATTCCTGAAACAGAACCGGAAAAAGTTTCTTCTTCCGCTGAATCTGAAATTGCAGAAAATCCACATGAAGCTTCTTCTGAAAGTAATAAAAATGATGGTTTGAGTTCGCCGGATGACGGGTTCCCTGAAGATTTTAATTTTGACCTTAATGATTTTAGTGATGATTCCAATGACAGCAATTTTGGCACAGAACAGAAAATAGACGAATCTGTTCCGACGGAAAAATTTGATACGTCGGAAATGGAAGGCTTGGATTTTGGAATTCCGGATACAGATTCTGCCTTGGAGAAAGGTAATTTTGAACTTGGAAATTCTGATGATTTTGCTCCCGAATCTTCTGATTTTGAAATTCCGGGCTTTTCTGATGTTGATACAGTTGAAGTCGGCAAAAACGGAAAAATAAAAGTACCTGTTGCAGAAAACGAATCAGAAAATCAGGAAAAGAATTCAGATGAAATTCCGCCTAATACGCTTACAGATGAGCAATATAAAAAATTTATAAAAAATCTTTCCTTTTATCCGCTGAATGTCAGAATGGCGGTTGAGGAACTTATTGTAAAAAACGAATTTACTGATGAAGCAGAATTTGCGATTATTCAGAAAGTTTTAAAAAGAGTTTCGGCGCGTTCGCTTGCTTCGGAACTTGAAAAAATGCTTGATATTGCAATTCCTGTTCCCCGCGATTTTGAGCGCAGAACTGCCGAAGAGTACGAAGCGTACAAGTCTTCGTTCCAATATCAGCTTAGCAATAAAATTATTCCTGGTGCAATACTTTCTGTTGGCGCACTGATTGTATTTTTCTTCATGTTTCAGTTTGTTCATTATTTTGTTTACAATCCGGCGCGGGCAAATTCGCTGTACCGTCAGGGTTACAAGCTTCTTGAATCGGAAAATTATCCGCAGTCGGAAGTTAAGTTTACAGAAGCAACTAAGTTTCAGCATATAAAGAAGTGGTTTTTCCGCTATGCGCAGGGATATAGGGAACACAAACAATATATTCGCGCAGAGCAGATGTATAAGAATATCCTCTATTGCTTTAATCATGACAAAGCGGCAGGACTTGAATATGCGGAAATGGAATACAAAGATCTTGCAAATTATGAAAATGCAGAGCAGATTCTTTTGCGGGATGTTTTGGATTATCACATAAATGATCCGGACGGAATTCTTATGCTTGGCGATAATTATCTTGAATGGGCAGATGAAAAGGATTCTTCTAAATATGACGAAGCTCTGAAACGCTATGCGGAGCTTGTTCAGCTTTATGGTGCTACGGATAAATATCTGGGGCGCATGATGCGTTATTACATACGCACGGACAATTTGAAAGAAGTTCTGAATTTGAAAGAACGTTTCTTTCCGCGCCCGAAATCTTTGGAGCCTTCTGATTGGACGGAGCTTAGCGGTTATTATTTTGATAAACTTTACGGAAAACTTTCTCCTTCGGATGAATATCTTCGCGCCAGAATTGAAGATGTAAAAGAACTTTTGGTGCGCGCCGTAAAAACGGATTCTGAAAATCCTGTTCCATACTATAATATTGCACGTTATTATATTAATACAAATAATTCTTTGAATGCTGAAAAATCTTTGACTCAGGCAATTAAGACTTTTGAAAAAACGAATATTATAAAAAAGAAAGATTTGTATAAAAATATTGATTCATATAGACTTCTTGGAGAAATTTATACGAACGGCAAAGATTTCTTAAAAGCACTTGAATCATATACTTCGGGAATTACACTTTTTACAAATTCAAAAGAAGGAAGCGGACTTGAGGGAACAAGTCAAGTAGGAAATCTTTATTCAGATTTAGGAGATATTGAATATTTTATTTCCGGAGATTACGACAGCGCTCTTCAAAATTATAAAGATGCGGTTGACAACGATTTTGATAACGGAAAAATTCGCTACAAAATAGGTTATATTCAATATTCAAAGGGAAATTACCCGGATGCGATAGGTTCTTTTATGAAAGCCGGCGAAGATTATTCTGATGATCAAAATCTTTTGCTTGCAATGGGAAATTCTCTTTCTTTAAGAAATGACAATTTTGCGGCGCAAGGTTATTACGAGCGGCTTTTAGAGCAAATCAGCAGTTATAAGGCTCAGCAAGGAATGCTTTTTCCTCAGGTAAGAAAAGATGATGCGGAAATTGTTGATTCTTACTTAAAAGCGTCGAATAATCTTGGTGTAACATTTTACAGGTTGGCGCAAAGAACAGGAAGCAGTTCTCTTAATGCAAAGGCTATGGTTAATTTCCAAGAATCTCTTAGAGCGTGGGATTCAATGACCAGAAATCAGCAGACAATGGTAAGACTTGGCGGAAGCAATCTTGCAGAGCAGAACTTAAAATACGTAACGCATCCGCTTCCTGAATTTGAACCTGCAATCTATACTGAAATATCAAAGACTCTTACTGTAGAAAAAGGATTAAGCCAGTGAAGCAACAGAATTTTCAGAATGGAATTTTAATAAAGCGGTACAGAATTGTAATTTTTAAGGAAGTATTCAGAAAATCGATTCATTTGTGCAGCGCATTTATTCCGACTTTGCTTGCAGTTGCTTACAAACCGGTTCTTTTGCTTCTTTTTGCCGCTCTTATTTTTTATTCGCTTACAGAAATTGTCCGTTTGAAAGGAATAAATGTTCCGCTGATTTCCAAAATAACTTCTATTGCGGCGCGAAAACGCGATGAAAATAAATTTGTTCTTGGGCCGGTAACGCTGGTAGTGGGAATAATTTTAGCCGCACTTTTATGGAAGCCGCAGGCAGCCCGCATTGGAATTTACGCGCTCGCATTTGGCGACGGATTAGCAAGTCTTGTAGGAAAACTTTTCGGGCGCATTTATATTCCGTTCACTAAAGGGAAAACTGCTGCCGGAAGTCTTGCATGTTTTTATGCGGTTTTCGTTTCCTCTTTTTTAGTCGGTAGAAATGCGCTTGTTTCGCTTGTACTTGGATTTGTTGCAATGATTGTTGAAGTTATTCCTATGACAGATTTTGACAATATTGTTATTCCGGTTGTAATAGGCGGCTTGGCGCAATTTTTGCTTTTTTAGATGAATGTGAGGCGTTTTGCCAAAATCAATAAAGTTCTCGGCAGATCTTTGATATCCGCTAATTCCAAAGATATTGTTTGTGTATTGATTTTAAATACATAAAAGTTCCGGATGAAAGCAAAATTGTTCCTGTAAGCGTAGTTAAAATGTTGTAGGATTGAATCAGTATAAAATATCCGGCTATTAAAAGAATAAAACCGAATAAAAGTTTTGATTCCAGATGATTTTGGAAAATTTTAATAATCATTGAAATTATTGCTACAATAAAAATAATCAGAAGAATTGTATAAACTAAATTTCCAAAAGACACTCTAAATGCTCCTATTGGAAGAACAATGCTTGTATTTACCGGAATAAGTTTTGCCAAAAACAGAGAAAAAACTGAAATTCCGATGATGTTTTGCCCTACATTTTGTCTGTCTTCAAACTTGCTGTAGATTACGGAATAAAGCAAACTTAAGGGGGCAAGTGTCCTTCCGAATATAAGTCCTTTTGTAATATAAATTTCTATGGAAGAAACATTTTCCCAAAGATTTAGAAGAGGTGTAAAAAGTCTGCCTGTTTCCATAAACAGACTGCAAAGAAAAAGTACAAAATATACAATTTCACTGGACTGAGTTTTTTCAAATTCAACATTGATTAAAAGAAGTGTTACAAAATTATATATCAGAATTATAAAAATGCTTGCAATGACCGCATAAAAATTGCATTTTAATAGAACAAAATTATGCACATAAGATTGGGGAATACTCTGTGGAAAGGAAATCATATTCAGATAAAATCCTATTCCGGTAAAAACTCCGGAACTTACAAGGAATAACAGTGATAAAAACATCAATATGGTAAAAATTGTATTTCGCGTTTTAATTTTCATCTAAAAAATCTTAAACTTTAAGCAAATATTAGTAAAGACTTAATTTTAAATACCGAAAATTAAAATGTAGAGTTATAGGGGGAACTATGAAAAAACTGATAGTTGGTGGCTTGCTTACAATTATTTCGCTTTTTTCTCTTTTTGCAGGAGATTCGGCAGTTCTTGTTGATAACGGATTTTCTGCTGACGGAAATTATTATATATTTGGTCAATACGGAAAAATTGATAAAAAATTTCAAGGATGGGCAGAAATTTATGTTGTTGACATTCAGAAAAACGATTATGTTGACAATGAAGTTTTCAAAATAAATCCTTCCGCAGTTACTTTTGATAAAACCGGCAAAGAAGTTTATGAATCGCTTGCAGGAAAAAGTTATTATACAACAAAGAAATACAAGTGTTCGCAAAACGAGCCGAATCAGATTCTTTACATCCGGGAAGAAGAAAATAAAGCCGGAACAGATGAAATTGAATTTAAAGATTTTATTAGTTCTGTAAGCAATGATCAGGCTTATTATCATGTGAAACTTGTTCCTTCTGTTTACGGTTCAGGTTTGAATGTGAAATCTTCGTTCTATATTATTCTTGAAAAGCGGGATTCTGACGGAAATATTCTTGCATCGCAGAAAATCGGAACTCCTGGCATTACAAGAAAAGGCGTAAAAAATTATAAAATAGAGCGGATTGCCTGTGATAAAACTGGAAAGAATATTGTTTTTATTGTTGAAAAAACAACAGAAGATAAAACGGGAACTAATATCCGTTATATGATTGAAGCTGCAAGGCTTAATGACGAATTTTTTACAAATCTTGCAGAACCGGAAACTGAGTCTGAAATTGAAAATTCGGAACTTGAATCAGAAACAGTCGGTTCAATAATTGATGTGACTGACGCAAAATAGTTACTATTTTTTGTCATATTTTACCTCCGTCCATCGGGCTCGTTGAGTTCGGTGGATTTTTTTTGTTCCGTACGATACGAATTTATTTTTACAAATTTCTGTGCAAAAATTTCCGTTTTTTTTATTTTTTTGCGATATGTAATATAAGAGGTTTTTATGTTCAAAAAAATAAAAAAGAATCCGGAAGTTCTTTTCCAGCTTTTTAAAGTTGTTCTGATTACAAGTGTTGTTTCTTTTACTGTAAGTCCGTTTTCCTGCAGAGCGACAGAAGAAGGAATTATCCTTATTGATGAAAATTATTCTTGTCCTAAAATTGAAAGTTTTTATGTCACAGGTGAAAATACAGCGAGAATTGTTTTTGATCAGAAAGTCAGATTGAAAGAGTTTAGTATGAATCCGGATGTTTCTGTGGAAAAAACGGAAATAAGTTGTTCTGAAATTGAAAATTCTTTATGTTTGGTGGATATTGTTTTTTCAGAAAATCTTGCGATTGGAAAAACTTATAATTTTTATGGGGAAGTATGCGACAATTTAGGAAATTCGCTTACATTCAGCTTGCCGCTTTTAGGTTTTAATGCAAAAATTCCGGATTTGCTGATTACGGAAGTTCATCCGAAATATTCCAGCGGAACGAACGCTTCGGGAAAATATTTTAAGTGCGAATATGTGGAACTGCTTGCTCTTAGCGACGGAAATTTGTCCGGACTGGAACTTTTCAGCGCGAACGACGGTGCGGAAAAAAGTTTTGTTTTTCCTGCGGTTGAAGTTGCAAAGGGCGAAATTATAATAGCGCATTTTAGAAAAAAGGAAGAAAACGCGGTCAGCGAGTTGGATTCCGATTTGTCGCTGTCTAAAGCGAAGTATTCCAGTGATCTGGCAAGAGATTTGTGGGCGGAAAATGAAAGCGCCCGGCTTGGTGATACAGCTGATGTTATTGTGCTAAGAAACACCAAAGATGAATCCGTTATTGATTGCGTTTGCTATGCGGATGTTTCGGATTCTGACTGGAAGAGCGAAGAAATGAAAAGAACCGTAGAACTTGCCGTTGCTTCGGGGAAGTGGAAGGGCGATTCTATTGACAGTGCGGTCCGGACGGAAAAAATGACTGCAACAAAATCTTTGGAAAGAATTTCCGAGGGGAATGCTGCGGACTGTTGGCGGTTAAGTTTAACAAGCGGAGAAACTCCGGGAATTTTGCAGTTTTCGCCACAATAATTTAATTGCGGATGCGGTAGGGTATGAAAGCCCTTTAGTCCACCGCAACGAAGATGGTTGAGTTTATCGAAACCATCGTAGTGAGGAGGATGAGCCGAAAGGCGAAGGCTGGAACACCCGACGGCACATTGGTTGAGCCCGTCGAAACCTGTGCCGGACCGCCATGAAATTCCTGAATTCTGAATATGGACTTGATGTCTTTTCTGTGTTAAATTATTCGTTATGTGTGAATTATTAGCACCTGCGGGTAATATTGAATCTTTGGATGCCGCTATTGGCGAAGGCGCGGACGCTGTTTATCTTGGATTAAAATCTTTTAACGCAAGACTTAGGACTTCAAACTTTGCATGGAATCAGTTTGAGGCGGCTGTAAGCGCAGTCCACCGGCTCGGAAAAAAAATATATGTAACTGTAAATACAGTTTGTGAAGAGCGGGAAACAGAGCGTATTTACCGTTTTTTAGCGTATCTTGAAAGAATTCATCCGGATGGGCTGATTGTTCAGGATTTGGGCATTGTAAGAATGTGTCAGCAGTTTTTTCCAAGCCTTGAACTTCATGCATCTACGCAGATGAATGTGGAAAGTGCGGCGGCTGCAAATCTTTTATATAATGAAGGTTTAAAGCGTGTTGTTGTTGCGCGTGAACTTGGTTTTGATGAAGTAAAATACATAAAGGAACATACGAAAGCCGAAATTGAAATGTTCGTTCATGGTGCGCTTTGTGTGAGCGAGTCGGGGCTTTGTCTTTTTTCCAGTTTTCTGGGCGGAAAATCGGCGAACCGAGGAATGTGTACGCAGGCTTGCAGACGTTATTATACAGCGGAATATCCGGAAGGCGTAAAACAGGGATATTATTTTTCTCCTTGCGATTTGCAGCTTATAGAGCAGATTCCTGATTTGTGCGAACTTGGCGTAGAATCTTTTAAGATTGAAGGCCGGATGAAAAGTGCTGAGTATGTTGGAAGCGTTGTTGCGGCTTACCGTTATGTTATTGACCATTACAAAGAAGACAGAAAAGGCGCGGTTGCTGCCGGAAAACGAATGTTGGCTTCTGATTTTGCACGTTCAAAAACAACTTACTGGTATGGTTTTAAAACTGAGCAGGAAGGAATTGACTCTGCCGGTGAAAAAATTCTTAATCCTGACCAGGCGGGCGGAACCGGAATTTATTTGGGAAAAGTTTCTAAAGTAAAGAAAGCGCCGGATGCCCTTATTGAAGAAATTAATAAAAATGCTCCTGCTGATGCAGATCCTAAATCTTTAAGAATTCAGATGGCTCAGCTTACAGGTGGAAGTTATGATCCTGATCCGGGCGATTCAATCCGTTTGCACAGCAAGGATGATTCCGGAAGAACCAGTCATAAAATTCGCAGTGTGGAAGTTGAGGAAGACGGAAAACGTTGGCTTGATATTCCGATGAGCCATAAAATTGGCGACAGTGTTTATCTTTTGCAGATAAAGTCTATGTCTAAGCGGTATCCGCGGGTTCTTCCGGGTGATTTGAGCAAATTCCGCAAACAGCCGGCAGATGAAAAACTTCCTGTTCTTGATGTTACTCCTGTTGGAGCAAGGGAACTTTCTTATTTTCCGGAAGGGCTATATGTTCAGGTTTCTACAATTCAGGATGTTTTTTTAGCACAGGCGTTGCATCCGGTAAGACTTATAATTGAATTTACTTGCGATACAAAATATGACTTGCTGAACGGAAAAACAGTTCTTCCGTTCTCAAAAAAATCTATTTACATTTCACTTGATTCTTATTGTCCTGCGGCAAAAGAAGAAAAACTTGCAGAAGAAATAGATTTGCTGATTGAAAAAGGTTACTACAATTTTGTTGTTAATAATATTGCTCAGATTCAGATTTTAAAAGGCAAAAAAGTCAATGTGATTGCAGGTCCGTATTTGTATACATTCAATCGCTGGGCGGTTTCTTTCTTTGAAAATCAGAATATCGGCGCATTTATAATGCCTTACGAAAATTCAAGAAAAAATCTTGAAAATACGTATGATCAGAATGTTCGCGCAAGAGTTTTGGTTCCGGTTTTTGCTTATCCTGCGCTTTTCAGAATGCGTTTTAAGTTGCCTTCCAGCTATGGTTTTACATATTTTACGGATAAGGAAGACGGTTCTTTTAAGACGGTTTCCTCTGAAGACGGTTCTTTTGTTATGCCGGAACTGCCTTTTTCGTTGCTGGATAAGACAGAACTTCTTTCGCAATCCGGATTTAAAAGAATTCTTGTTGATTTTTCAAAAACAAAGCTTTCAAAAGGGCAGATAAAAAATGTAACGAATTCTTTGTTTAAGAAAATTCCTTTGCCGGAAGTGAACCGCTTTAATTGGAAAGACGGTTTTTATGATCCGTTGCAAATAGAAGAATATAAAGCCAGCAATGAGCGGGCGGCCGCCGCAAGATTAGCGCAAAAGTCGCAGATGTCTGCAAAAAAGCCAAAAATGCGGGGCGGAAAAATCCGTGCCGGCAAAAAAAGCCGCTAAACTTTAAATTCAGAAAGCCAATGCTTCTTCTGGAATTTCTTCCATAATTTCTTCGGAAGCTGCGGCTATATTTGCTTCTTTCATTGCTTCAAGGCTTTCTTCAGTAAGAGTTTCTGTGTTGTCATTTTTTTCGCTTTCTTCTGTTTCTGCCGCTATGCGTTTTTTGAATTCAACGTGTTCTGCAATAATAGAAACTCTGCTGGTTTTCTTTCCTTCTGTATTTGTCCAGCGGCTTTGTTTTAGTCGTCCGACAACTCTTATTCCGCGACCTTTTGAACATTTTTCATTGCATGCTTCTGCCATTTTTCCAAATGTTTCAATATTGAAATAAGAAACTTCATTAATACCTTCGCCATCGGAGTTTTTGTAAAAACGGTTTACAGCAATTGGAACGTTGCATACTTTAAATCCGTTTGCGGTTTCTTTAAGTTCCGGGTCTCTGGTTACATTTCCTTCAATAATAAGAGAATTCAGTTGATTCATAAAAATACCTCGTGTTTTTTTTGCGTTGTTTTTTAACCGGCCGTGTTAAAAAGCAACGGCTTCTTAAAAAAGAAGCCGTCATTATATATATCGCAAAAAAAATAAAAAAACGGAAATTTTTACACCGAATTTTTGAAAAATTACGAGTTTTTTATCCGTTTGAAAGAAGCCGCAAAATATAAAGTTCAACGTACATCGTCAAAGCGTCTTCTTCTTTGATTTTTTGCATGTTCGGAGTTTTTACAAGCGCTTCTGCAAGAGAGCGAAGTCTGCTTTCATCAAAGGATTGCGCGGAAATTGTTCTTAAAACTTTTCTTGTGTAATCGCGGATAAGGCTGTTTACGTCTTCTGATAATGCTGCGTGCGCTTCTTTTGTAATCATCTTGTTCCAAATTTTTTGATATGAATCAAGTTCCCGGTCAATTGTTGAACCTGAAGGAATAAGCTCTTCTGCGACGTTTTTTGCCGCATACTGAATGGCATCTTTTTTAGACGTGAATTTTTGCGGTTTTGTTTCCTCATCATCAGGAATATCATCCGCTGTAAATTCTTTTTGCGCAGTTTTTGCCGCAGGCACATTCTTTTTTCTTGAAAATAAACTTGCAAGCCAAGAAATTATAGGAATTGTGTACCAGAACGGCAGCATGATTTTTGCTCTGGAAAGAATTGTTGTATTTTTAAGCATCAGAAGTTCTGAGTATGGTACAAGTTTTCCGCCGGAAAATATTTTAAAAGCCGGCTGTTCCTGCTGGCTGCTGTGATCAGTTTCGTAATTCAGCATTGTAAGAAAATTCGCATTGAGCAAAGCGTAAAGAACAGGAGAAAGGTCTCTGACTTCTTTTTTTAGGCATTTTTCAAAGTCTTTGTCGTTTTTCATTTCCGGCAATTTTTCATACTGGCTAAGAACTTTGAACCATTTATCTGTAAGATGCTTTTCTATTGCATCGTGAGCTTCGTTTGCAAGTCTTATCACAAGCTGAAAAACTTTGTTTTTATAAATAAAATATCTTGCGCCGCTTTCAATTTTAAATACAAGAACTTGTGGAAGTTCGTTGTTTTCACATTCTGTTGTTATTTTCTGCAGAAATTCCTTTAAATCATCTTCACTGTATTGTCCGTAAAGCAATGCGCCCTTTGAATCCTTTAGTTTTAAGATGCTTTCCATGGAAAAAAAGTATGGTGGACGTGCCAAGGCTTTTTTCAGTTCATTAAGAGCATTCTGTTTGACTTGAATTTTGGATGCTTTTTCCTTAAGGTACATCATCCAAATTTCAGAGATTGCAACTGCCTGCAAAACATTGGTATCTTCTGTTGTTCTGTCTTTTATTTTTTCAAAGTCAAGGCGTATGAAATAGCAGAGCTGGTTCCAAAAATAAAACGCATCGCTGTTAAAGTCAAAATTCTGATCGGCGTTGTCCGGATGCTGCAAGAATTTAGTAAAAAATGCTTGAGCCGCAATTTCTTTGCTTGGATTTGCAACCCTGACCTTTTTCTGAAAATAATCATGATATTCGTCCTTTTTAAGCATGTGCCGTATTTTTGCCATCGCATCGCGGGAAACATAACTTATCGGAACGCATTCCGGAATCAAAATTGAAGGAATGTCGCGCGGCATAAGAGCGCAAAAAAGTTTTGGCGATTTTGTGTTTTGGCTTGCTTGCCATTCTTTTACAATATCTTCAAAAGATTTGCGTTCAAGCGCTTCCGTTGGAATTTGCTTTGGAAGGTCTGTTACGCATGGGAACGGAATTTGCGGATTCGCAAGAATTTCTTTGTATTTGTTCGCATAATAAATGGAATAGGACGTAAGGCAGGCAATGGTTATTTTTCCACCGACCTGTTCAATAAGATAAACTTCGTGCTTGCTCTGTAAATCTTCAAGTTCTTTTAAAAGAGTTGATTCCGGAATTTCCAAATATTGAACTAAATCAGCTTGTTCTTCCAGATGTCGCGAAGCATATTTTTTTATATAATCACAAAACTCTCTTAAATTAATAAACGCAGAACCTTGTTTTTTTGCAAAATGTCTAAGGATTGCGCCTAAATTTGCAGATGTAGCCATGTTTTTTATTATAAACATAAACAAACTAATTCTCAAGATTAAATGATGAATAATAGAAGTTTATAAAATCTTTTGCTTTAAGAAATTTTGCGTAATTTCTGGTTGCAGTCTGAAGCAACTTAAGCTGATTTGTACAATTTCCGGCAACTTGTTGAATAAAAGCATTTATAGCAATAAAATAAGAAGAAAGGAAAAAAAATATGATTTCAACACGAATGGAAAATCTTCATCCCTATGTTCCCGGCGAACAGCCTAAAGACAGGCATACTTTAAATCCGTTTGCGGTTTCTTTAAGTTCCGGGTCTCTGGTTACATTT
>CAYXDA010000039.1:6511-15264 GCA_964463615.1 uncultured Treponema sp. | reverse complement strand
GATTAGCAAAACTGCATCTGCTCCGCATCGGAATGCGATTTCAATTTCTTCTTCATCGATTAAAAAATCTTTTCGCAAAACTGCAATGTCCGGAATTGCATTGCAAATATCCATTAAATCTTTTAGGCTTCCATTAAAATAATTTTCTTCGGTAAGGCAGCTGATTGCTGCGGCTCCGTTTTCTTTGTATTTAAGAGCAGTTTTTACGGCATTTAAGTTTGGCGCAATATTGCCTTTGCTTGGAGATGCGCGTTTTACTTCAAGAATTATGCCGCGTTCAGCCATAAAAGTGTTGATTGGGCGCGTCCGCTTTTCCGGAATTTCATAACCGAAGGAAAATCCGCGTTGTTCAATGTCTTTTTTACGTTTTTCTACAATTTCTGCAACTATGTTTTTCATAACTTTTGTTCCGGCTCTTTTACTTCTTTGTTTGGCTTAGGGACTACTATGTAGCCCGGCTTTTTTTGCTTCTTTGTTTGGCTTAGGAACTACTATGTAGCCCCGGCTTTTTTACTTCTTTGTTTTGCTTAGGGATTGTAGGGGCGGCGAAGCCGTTCCAAAGGAATGAAGCGTCAGCGCAACCCCGAAAAGCCCGACGGCAACTTGTTGCCGTAAGCCCCAAAAAAATCTTATTCTGCTTTTTTTAACTGTTGCTTGCTTTTTTTATTTCTTCAAGTTTTGCGGAAACTGCTCCTGAATCAATCGCTTTGATGATTTTTATACAACCTTCTTTTATGGATTTTGCTTTTCCGCCGATGTAAAGCGCGGCGCCTCCGTTCAAGGCAACTGCCGCTTTTAAGGTTCGTCTGCCTTTTCCGGCAAGGATATCCAGTGCAAGCTGTGCATTTTCGGAACTTGTTCCTCCGGACAAATATTCATCTTTGCAGCCGGAAAGTCCAAACTGAGATGGTTCAATTGTGTATTCCTTTTCTTTTCCGTCTTCATCGATTTCGAAAATTTTTGTTCCTGTGACTGGTGAAATTTCGTCGAATCCGTCTTCAGAAACAACGACCATAACTCTTTTTGCTCCTAAAAGTTTTGACGCGCGCGCAACCGGGGCCAACAGATCCGGGGAATATACGCCAAGCATTTGATATTTTGCCCCGGCCGGATTTGAAAGCGGTCCGATAAGATTCATTATTGTTTTTATTCCGAGCGCTTTTCGTACCGGGCCTGCAAACCGCATTGCAGAATGATAGACTGGCGCGAAAAGAAAGCCGAAATTCGTTTTTCGGATAATTTCTGCTGTTTTTGCAGGCGTATTGTCTATTTTTATTCCGAGCGCTTCAAAAAAGTCTGCCGCACCGGATTTTGAGGAAACCGCTCTGTTTCCGTGCTTTGCGACCGGAAGTCCGCAGGCGGCGGCGCACAATGCGCTCATGGAACTGATGTTGAACGAACCTTTGCTGTCGCCGCCGGTTCCTACAATGTCTGTAAGTTCGGTTGTTTCCAGCGGAAGATGCGTTCTTTTTGCGACTAAAACGCCTGCGCAACCGGCAATTTCTTCCGGTGTAGCTTTTTTTGCGGCAAGCGCAACAAGAATCCCTGCGGTCATACGTTCGTCCATGCAGCCGTCCGTTAAATCTTCCATAAACATTTCCGCAGTTTTTCTGTCCATATCTTTTTTGTCGATAAGGGCTGCAAGAACTTTTGTAGCGGGAAAAGGTTCAACTCTGTAATTTAAAAATGCTGTAAAGAATTCTTTTGTTTTTGAACTTGCTATGGATTCCGGATGAAACTGTACGCCTTCTATCTGCAATGTTTTGTGTCGTATTCCCATAATGTCGCCGTCATCGGCTCGGGCAGAAATTTCGAACTCCGGCGGAAGTGTTGATTCGTCAATTACCAGCGAATGATAGCGCGTGAATGTTTCTTTTTTACCCATCAGGCGGAACATTCCTTTGCCGTCAAGATTTATAGCTTCCGCAATTCCGTGTTTAATGAACTTTGCGTTTACAATTTTTGCGCCGAAAGCGTAACCGATTGCCTGATGTCCAAGACATATTCCAAGAATCGGGATTTTTCCTGCAAAATATTTTATAGCCTCCACGGAAATTCCTGCATTTTCCGGACGTCCTGGACCTGGTGAAACAATAAGTTTGGAAGGCTGCAAATCGATTAAATCTTGCAAGGAAACTTCTTTGCTCCGCACAACTTTTATTTCTTCTTTCGTAAGTTTTGCCAAAGACTGATAAATGTTATATGTAAAACTGTCGTAATTATCCAATAATAAAATCATTTTTGTTCTCCTTCTATAACGGCGCGCATTGCTCCTAATTTTTCGCATGTTTCTGTAAATTCGCGTTCCGGCTGGCTTGCGTAAACAATTCCTCCGCCGGCTTGTAAAGTCCAAATGTCTTTTTGTTTTAATGCGCACCTTATCGCTATGCAAAAATCAAGGTTGTTTTTGCTGCCTATGTAACCTACTGCTCCTGCATAAAAGTTGCGTTTATACTTTTCCAAGCCGGAAAGAATTTCTATTGCGCTTATTTTTGGTGCGCCGGAAACTGTTCCTGCCGGAAATGCCGAGCGCAAAACTTTGATTGCCGGAGTGTTGTCGGAAACTTTTCCTACAACTTCGGAAACCAGATGAATTACATGGCTATAAAGTTCGGTGAACATAAGGCGTGTAACGTTTACAGTTCCTGTTTCGCATACGCGGCCCAAATCGTTGCGTGCTAAATCTACAAGCATAAGGTGTTCGGCGCGCTCTTTAGGGTCGTTTAAAAGTTCGTCCATAAGCTGGTTGTCTTCCAGCGGAGTTTTTCCGCGCCTTCTGGTTCCTGCAATCGGATGAATCATCGCCTCTCCGTTCCGCACTCTTACAAGACTTTCCGGAGAAGCGCCTGTAAGCTGGAACTCTCCAAAATCAAGAAAAAACATATAAGGCGACGGATTTACGGAACGAAGTCTTCTGTAGATTTCCAAGGCAGGAACTTCGCTCTTTATTTGAATTCTTCGGCTGGGAACCGCCTGGATGATGTTTCCGTTATAAATGTGTTTTTTTAGCGCTTCAACTTTTTCGCAATATTCTTTTTTGCTTTGCTCTTCATCAGTAAGGACTGTTGCTTTGTAATTTGCCGGCGGTTCTGCAAGATAAGAAAAATCAAGGTCGGAAAGTCGTTTTTTTATGTTTTCTATTGCTTCTTTAAGATTGATTTCATGCTCTTTGTAATTTTGGGCGCAAATATACATTTTTTCGCAAAAATGATCAAAAATAATAAATGTATGCCCGACAATAAATGCGCTTTCCGGAATGTTCAGCTGATCTTCCTGCTTTTGCAGATGGATTGTGTCGCACTTTGCGCAGAATTCATAACTAAGATAGCCCATTCCCGCAGCCGGAAGCGGCAGTTCAAAACCTTCTTCTGCCGGATTTTCTGCGGCTATTTCTGCAAGCACGTCAAGAATGTCGCCCTTCATTGCGTAAACAGGTCTGCGTTCACCGTTTATTATAAATGCAATTCCATTGTCATCCTGGATTACACGGAACGCTTCGTCCAGCATAATCATTGAATATCTGTCTTTTCCCGAAGAAAAATTGGCTGATTCAAGAATTGCTTTTGCACCGAATTTTTTAGCCAAAGAAAAAGGTGTAAATCTGTCTGATGATAAAACTTCAAATAACATATCCGTAACCTCTCTGTTTCTATGAATAGAAACAGTATAAAATCAGATATTGTTACTGTCAATAGAAACATTGAAAAAAATTGCTTTTTTCTTTGCTGAATTCTTTTTTATAAAATTATAAAAATCTGTATTTCATTTGCTATAAAAGTGAAGTTGTTTCGTCAATTCCCATTCTTATGTTCAGACATTGAACCGCCGCTCCGGAAGCGCCTTTTCCTAAGTTGTCAAATCGGCTTGTAAGCATAATACGCTCATCATTTCCGTAAACAAAAATCTGCATGTTGTTTGTTCCTGCAAGCGTGTTTGCCGGAATAAATTGCTCTGTTAAAGTTCCTTCGCCCATAAAACCTACAACTTTCACAAACTGCGAATTCTGTCCTTCGTAATGTTCACGCATTTGCTCCCAAACATCGCGCACTGTAACTTTTTTTGCCAAAAGCCGCGAGTGCAGACCAACAGTTACAGTCATTCCCTCGTAAAAATCGCAAACATACGGATTAAAAACCGGTTCAAAATCAAGACCGCTTATTTTCTGCATTTCCGGCAAGTGTTTGTGCATCTGCGTTAATGCGTAAAGACGTGGCGAGTCAAGTTCCGGATTTCTTTGCGGATTTTCATATAATGCAATCGCTTTTTTACCAGCGCCGGAATAACCGGAAACAGCATGAACTACAACCGGATAGTCGCGCGGCAAAATTCCATATTTTACAAGCGGGTAGGCAAGGGCAACAAAACCGGAAGCGTAACATCCGGGAACTGCAATTCTGTTTGAAGTGCGAATTTTTTCGCGGAAAGATTTGTCCAATTCAGGAAATCCGTAAGCCCAGTCGGGATTTGTTCTGTGCGCCGTAGAAGCATCAATGATTACCGTATTCGGATTTGTGCAAAGTTCAGCCGATTCAATTGCAGCCGCATCAGGCAGACACAAAAACGTAAAGTCGCTTGCATTTATCATTTTTGCGCGTTCCTCTGGATTTTTGCGCTTTTCATCATCAATCTGCAAAAGTTCAATATCATTCCGTCCGGAAAAACGTTCAAAAATCTTAAGACCGGTTGTGCCTTCTTTTCCGTCGATAAAAATTTTCACACTCATAAAATTCTCCAAAGTAAAAAGTGTTTTTAATGTGGCATGTTTTTTTTGAAAGGGCGGACAACCGCCCTGCGCCTCAAACTTTCGGGGTTTCGTAAAACTCAACCACCTTCAGTTTTCGGCTACCCACCGTGCGGGCTCAAACGCCGCCCGCAACGCCTGCTTCCGTTCGTAAATATTATAGATATTTTTCGATAAAAAAAAATCACTTTATAAAAATAATCTGTAAAAACCGCATAAAAAAAATACATTTTGTGTGCATAATAAAATAAAAATGAGCAAAAATTACTCAAATTGTCCGGGTGTAAAAACTAAGATTTTTGCGGATAAGGCTTTTTTTATGTAAAAATCTGCTCTTTACGAGGCAAAAAAACTTGTGTTTTTTCTTGGCACGGAACTTGCATAATATATTATGAAAGCTAGAACAGAAAGGTTCATAAGAATCAAAAAGTTCTGCTAAAAAAACTACTAAGAATTCACTATGGAGGCATTATATGAATGAATTAGCATTATTCAACGACTTGTTTGATGATTTTGGAGATGACAATTACATGATGCCATCTATCAACCTTAAAAAGGTGTTCCAGGCGCCAAAAGTAGATATTAAAGAACATAAAGACGCTTACACACTTACTATGGATCTTCCTGGAAAAACTGACAAAGATGTGAACATTGAGTTGAACAACAATGTTCTTACAATCTCTTCAGAAAAAACAGAAGATAAAAAAGAAGAAAAAGGCGAAAAGAAAGATGATGGCAAATGGCTTGTAAAAGAGCGCAGTTACCACAAATTCAGCCGAAGTTTTTCTCTTCCTGACGATGTTGAAGCCGATAAAGTAAATGCGGAAGTAAAAAACGGTGTTCTTACAGTAAATATGCCGCGTAAATCATTGCCGGCTCCAAAACATATTGCGATTAAAAGTGCATAAAGCATAGCGTAGTGTTGTAAAAGGGACTGTCTTATAAGTTTGAAACATAGCGGTCATTGAGTGTTTCGGTTATGCTCAACCATCGTGTTTCATTCTTTTTAGACAGTCCCTTTTTGCTTTTCCCGCCTTGTTCATCTTGCTGTTATTTCTCTAATTCTCTATACTAAAGCATCTATGACTAATGAAAGGCTTTTTCAACGTTTTAAGGATATCGGAAGATTTATTGCGGAGGATATTTGCGCTCTTCCAGGTGTTCTTGAAAATATAAGCCAGGACGGTTGCAAAATACATTATTCTCTTCCTGTTGAACTGGAAATGGAAAAAGATTACGAAGCAAAAATCGTTTTTGCGCGTGCTGCAAATGAACAGTTCAATTTGCTCTTTCATCCTCAATGGATAAAAAAAGAAGGCGACGATACGGATATTGGCTTTAAAATACTTCCTTCAACAGATTATTCAAAACTTGCCCAGTACATAAAAAAGTTGGACAGCGATTCCAACGACAGTATTTCAGATGAGATAAGCGGTTTGTCATGTCAGATGATATAAAAAATAATATGGAAAACTTTGCGTCAATAAAAAAACTTACAGGAGCTGCTTTTCTTGCTTTTCCGGAAATGTCGGGAATGTTGCAGACGGAACTGTCCTGCAGGTTGGGGGTTTCTTCAAAGCCGGATGCTGTTTACGGAGATCTTTTTTATTATAAAGATTTTCCCGTGGAAAACATCAGGACTGCGGAAGATTTGCCGTATTGGTCCCGCTCCACAATGCTGAATCCCCAGATTTTAACTTTTTCTTCTATAGGGCAGGCTGCTTCCAGCTTAAAAGCGGTGCAAAGAAGCTGGGCTCCTTATCAATATCAGTATTTTCGCCGCGCAAGTTTAATTCAGGAAAAACTTCCGTATGTAAATTTAAAGGTTCGCAAATTTCCTGTAAAAATTCCGAAAAGCCCAATAGGATTGTATACTCTTATTTCTGAAAACCAGATGATTTTCAGCGCGGAAACATCGAGTTGTCTTCCTGCCGGAAAAATTACTTTTGAAGAAGATCATGAAAATCCGCCAAGCCGCGCATATCTGAAAATTCAAGAAAGTTTAACAATGGCAAATCTTCTGAACGGAACAGAACTGCCAAAAGCCGGTGAACGTTGTTTTGAAGCAGGCGCTTGTCCGGGCGGATGGACTTGGGTTCTTGCGGGGCTGGGTGCTTCCGTTTATGCGGTTGACCGCGCTCCTCTTGCGCAGGAACTTATGGAAAATCCTCTTGTTACTTTTCAGGCGCACGATGCGTTTACATTGCGCCCGCAGGATATTGGTCATTGCGATTGGGTTTTCAGCGATGTAATTTGCTATCCGGAGCGCCTTTTGAAATGGATAAAAGAATGGCTGCAAAGCGGATTGTGCCGCAATATGATTTGTACCATAAAAATGCAGGGCGAACCGGACTGGAGCATAATAAAGCAGTTTTCCGAAATTCCGCAAAGCCGCATAATTCATTTGAACTACAACAAACACGAACTTACCTGGATTCATACTTGCTGAGTTCTGATTGCTTGAATATGCAGTTATGCAAAAACTTTTTTTATTAAGCCTGCAATGTCTTTTACTACAATAACGCTGTCCGCTTTCTCCGCCGCGAAGATTCTGGTAAAACCCAATCCTTCCGCCGTTTTTGCCCTCTGTCTTATCTTGGAAACCGCACGGATTTCACCGGCAAGACTTAATTCGCCAAAAATTGCCGTTCCGTTCGGTACAGGCTGATCCGTTCTTGCGGAATACATCGCAACAGCTAAAGCCGCGTCAACCGCACTTTCGCTAAGCCTTATTCCGCCCGCTACATTTATATAAATATCTTGTCCTAAAAATTTAATACCCGCTCTTTTTTCCAAAATCGCCGCAATTCTTGAAACTCTTGCCGATTCAATTTTATCCGTAAAAACTCGCGAAATTGCCGCCTTTGCCGGAGCCGTCAACGCTTGTATTTCAACTAAAAAAACTCTGTTTCCTTCAAAAACCGCACAGCAGGCAACTCCGGCCGGTTGCGTTTCCCGTTTTTCAGAAAGAAACATAGTCGCCGGATTCAGAACTGCTTCAAGACCTTTTTCCGTCATATTGAAAATTCCAAGCTCATCAACAGAGCCGAATCTGTTTTTCTGCGCATGTAAAAATCTTACATCATCATTATTCCGCTCAAAAGAAATAACAGTATCAACCATATGTTCCAAAGTTTTTGGACCGGCAATAGTTCCCTCTTTTGTAATGTGCGCCGTCATAATCAAAACAGAATCCCGCTCTTTTACCCAGCTGATAAGTTCGTTTGAACAGTACTTAAGCTGGCTTATTGTTCCCGGAATAATCCCCGCCTGAACGGAATAAACAGTTTGAATTGAATCTATGATAACTAAAACCGGTTTCAGATTGTCCATTGCGCTCAGCATGTCTTCCAGACGCATAGTGCAAAGAATTTCAATTCCTTTGCAGTTCAAATTCAATCTTTCCGCACGCTCTTTTATTTGCGCTCCGGATTCTTCCCCTGAAATATAAAGAATTCGCCCTTTTTCATTTTCAGCTACAGCCGCCGCAGTTTGAATCAGCAAAGTTGATTTGCCGATTCCCGGTTCGCCGCCCAAAAGAATTGCGGAACGTTTTGTCGCGCCGCCGCCAAGAACCCGGTCAAATTCATCGATTCCGGTTTTTAAGCGCGAACAGTCTTTTGCTTCTATGGATTCAAGCGGAACAGGTTTTGCTTTTTCGCTTATTTCCGAGCCTTTTGCACCAGGTGTTGCCGCATTAAAATCGATAACGCATTCTTCAAGCGAGTTCCATTCTCCGCATTCAGGACATCTTCCAAGCCATTTAGGCTGACTGTATCCACAGTTTGAACATTTATAAACAACAGAACCGTTTTTCTTAGCCATAAAATCCTCTATATAATTATCGCATAAAAAAAATCAGAAACGGAAATTTTTCTACATTTTTTTAGGGCGCAAAGGCTGAACGTAACGGGCTTTTCAGGGTTCCGCCTTCCGGCTTTATTGCTCGCTTCCGCTCGCAACGCGCCTTCGGCGCGCCCTTTCAATCCCGCGCATAATATTCCATAATAAT
>CAYXDA010000039.1:0-6411 GCA_964463615.1 uncultured Treponema sp. | reverse complement strand
ATATTCCATAATAATTATTATTTTGCAAAACAACTATGGTGCTCTTTTTTTTAATCCGCTTGTTTTTTGTCCGAAAAATTATTGTTGCTGTTTGTAAGAACTGTTCCTGCCGGAATGGAATGTGTTACCCAAGTGTTTCCTCCGATTACGCTTCCTTTTCCGATTATTGTCTGTCCTCCAAGAATTGTTGCGTTTGCATAAATTGTTACATCATCTTCTATCGTAGGATGTCTTTTTTTGTTCATCAGCTCTTTTTTTACGCTAAGAGCGCCTAATGTTACACCCTGATAAAGTTTTACATTGTTTCCGATAACAGTTGATTCACCTATTACAACGCCGGTTCCGTGATCAATAAAAAAAGATTCGCCTATTTTCGCTCCGGGGTTTATGTCAATTCCGGTTCTTCCGTGTATGTGCTCCGACATTATGCGCGGAAGTATAGGAACACCATTTTCGCATAGAAAATGCGCAATTCTGTAAACAGTTATCGCCTGAAGTCCCGGATAAGAAATTATTACATCTTCATTGCTTTTTGCCGCCGGATCACCTGAAAAAGCGGCTTGTACATCAAGCGTAAGTTTTCTTCGTATTTCCGGAATTTCTTCAATAAGAGCAAAAGTTGTCTGTTCTGCAAGTTTAAAACAGTGCGTTTCTTTGAACTTTTTGCTGTCGTTTGCATCCTTGCAGACAGAATAAGCCAGCGCCTTTTGAATTTCTTTTGTAAGCACTGCAATTATATGATTTACTTTCTGACCTGTAATGTAGCGTATGTTGAAAGGTGTTATGCTTTCCGCATTTTTAAATCCTGGAAAAACAAGACTTTGCAGCTCATTTAAAACTGTAATTACATTTTCCCTGTTCGGAAAATTTTCAGAATCAGCTCTGTTAATTCCGCCGTAACGGTCGTAAGAATCAAGAATTCCGTCAATGAGCATATCAATATTCATAGTTTGCCTCTGTCAGAAGATTGTTTGAATTCAGTTTTTGCAAATTTTTATCTATAGTCAGTCAAGATACTAGCACAATCGCATTTAAAAAACTAGAATATTTCACCAAATTCAAATAAATTCTGATTGACATAAAAACCGCTCTTCTTTATAGTAATAAAACGCATATTTTGAAAACTTCAAAGGCGTTCAGTTTGCGCCCTTGTAGCTCAGTCGGTAGAGCGCAGCCATGGTAAGGCTGAGGTCTGCGGTTCGAATCCGCACGGGGGCTAATGTTTTTCAGAATTAAATTGAATTTAAAATTTATTTAGGAGTATAGATATGGGTAGCAAGAAGAAGGGTGCAGTTGAAATCATCGCTTTGCAGTGTTCAGAATGTAAACGTAAGAACTATACAACTTACAAAAACCGCAAAAATATCACTGGCAAACTTGAATTGAAAAAGTATTGTCCATTTGAACGTAAGCACACTTTGCACAAAGAAACAAAAGCAAAATAAGCTTTGATTAATTTTGTATATTTGCTGTCTGATTTTCAGGCAGTTTATATATAGGGCAGTAGTTCAGTGGTAGAGCAGCGGTCTCCAAAACCGCCTGTCGTGGGTTCAAATCCTGCCTGCCCTGTTTTTTACCATTTAGTTGGAGGAATTATGTCAAAAATCGGTCAATTTTTCCGTGAAAGTAAAGCAGAATTGAAAAAGGTTGTATGGCCATCACGTGAAGATGTTCTTTCATCAATTAAAGTTGTAATTATCTCCACATTTGTTGTTGCTGTAATTCTTGGTTTGTTGGATTTTGCTTTTACAGAAGCATTCCGCGCAGTAATGAAATAAGGCTGGAATACAATGGCAAAAAGTTGGTATATGCTTCAGGTTTTTGTTGGACATGAAGCAAAAATTGAAAGAGTTGTAAGAACTCTGCTTGAAAAAAAAGAACTTGATTCAGCAGTTGTAACAGATGTAAAAGTTCCTCTTGAAGAAGTTGTAGAAATAAAAGACGGAAAAAAGAAAGCTAAAAATGTAAATTTTATGCCTGGTTATCTTATGATAGAACTTGATCTTCCGGAAATCGGCTGGAAAGATACTTGTTCAAAACTTCGTAAGGTGCAGGGAATTATGGGGTTCGTAGGAACAAACCCTAATGACCGTCCGCGTCCGATTTCAACTGCGGAAGCAAAAAATCTTCTTCAGAAAATCGGTGTAATCAAATCTGAAAAAAGTGTTCGTATTCAGCAGAATTTTGCTGTCGGCGATATCGTAAAGATCACTGACGGTCCGTTCGCTTCGTTTCAGGGTAATATTGAAGAAGTCAGCGACGAAAAAGAAAAGTTGCGCGTAAATGTTCAAATCTTTGGACGTGCAACTCCAGTTGAAGTAAATATGCTTCAGGTGGAAAAAGTAAATTAGAAAACAATTTCAGGTGTTTGCATGCCAGTGCGAACATTACCTGTTTTTGGGAGAAGTGCAAGTCCGTCGGACAAAGGCATTTCGTTAGAATAAATTAAAAGTTTGATTTATTCATTATTTTGAATATTAGTCAAAATCTGTTTAAGCAAACTTAAGATCGATTTATTCACACCAATTTAGGAGAATCAAAATGGCATCAAAGAAGGTAACAGCCGTAATCAAATTGCAGTGTCCTGCGGGCGCAGCGACTCCGGCTCCTCCGATCGGTCCGGCTCTTGGACCTCATGGTGTTTCTGCACCAAAGTTTGTCCAGGAATTTAACGACAGAACTAAGACTATGGAAAAAGGACTTATTATCCCTGTAGTTCTTACTGTTTATGCGGACAAATCTTATACTTTCATTCTTAAGACTCCTCCGGCAGCAGTTCTTATTAAGAAAGCTCTAAAACTTCAGAAGGGTTCAGGAAATCCGCTTCTTAACAAAGTTGGAACTCTTTCTAAAAAAGACCTTGAAGAAATCGCTAAGACAAAACTTCCAGACGTTAATGCTAACGATCTTGAAGGTGCTAAAAAAATCATCGCTGGTACTGCTCGCAGTATGGGCGTAGAGGTGGAGCAGTAGTATGAAACACGGAAAGAAATATCGCGCATCTGCCGCAAAGTATGATCTTACAAAAAAATATGATGTTGCTGCTGCTTGTCAGATGGTAAAAGAAATGAAGGTTGCCGGCTTTGACGAAACTGTAGAAGCTCATGTAAACCTTAAGATGGATAAATCTGCATCAGTTCGTGACACTCTTGTGTTCCCTAATCAGTTCAAGGGCGAAAAGAAAGTTCTTGTTTTCTGTAAGGGTGATAAAGTTGATGAAGCTCTTAAAGCAGGTGCTGCTTATGCTGGTTCTGATGAATACATTGAAAAAGTAAAGGGTGGTTGGCTTGACTTTGATGTTGCAGTTGCTACTCCGGATATGATGAAAGATGTAGGTCGTCTTGGTATGGTTTTGGGACGCAGAGGTCTTATGCCTAACCCAAAAACTGGAACAGTAACTAATGATGTAGTTTCTGCTATTGCAGAACTCAAAAAGGGTCGTACAGAATACCGCGCAGACAAAGGTGGAGTTATTCACATTGCTGTAGGAAAGGTTTCTATGGATCCGGCTAAAGTTGCTGAAAATATCAATGTACTTTTGTCTGAAGTTGGAAAGAAAGCTCCTAACGGAGTTGTTCAGAACTTTATCTTGTCTGTATCCCTTAGTTCAACTATGGGCCCAGGAGTTTGGGTTGACATGAAGGTAGGTGAATAATTATGGCAATGTTGGCACATAAAGTTCAGTCTGCTAAAGCAGCAGCAATAGAAGAAGCAAAAAAGACATTTGCTGACTACAACAGTTTTATTTTCGCTGATTACCGCGGAATGACTGTAGAACAGATTTCAAATCTTCGTAAAAAACTTCGTGAACAGAATGCAACTCTTAAAGTTGTAAAGAATAATTTTGCTCGTATCGCATTTGAAGAAATGGACATTAAAGACGTAGCAGTTCTTCTTAAAGGACCTACAGTTGTTGCAATGGCTAATGAAGATGCGAACGTTGTTGCAAAGACACTTTTCGATTTTGCAAAAGATGCTCCTGTTCTTACAGTAAAAGGCGCTTGTGTAGAAAAAGAAGTTTACGATGCGGAAAAAATTGAAGCATTCTCAAAAGTTCCTGGAAAGAAAGAACTTATTGCAATGCTTATGTCTGCAATCAATGGCCCTGCTCGTCAGCTTGCCGCTACAATCAAGGCTTATGCAGAAAAGAAAGAAGCAGAAGGACAATAACTTTTGTACTTTTTTCAACAGATTCTTATGGGTCTATAAACACGGTCAGGCTTCAGAAGCTGTCGACTGTCCGTGGTAAAATGCAGAAACATTCGTATGAATGACTACTGCACAACCTTTTGGTTGAATATTTATAAAAACATATTTGTGAGGAAGACAATATGGCAGCATTAACAACAGATCAGATTCTTGATGCAATCTCTGGAATGACAGTTCTTGAATGTTCAGAACTTGTAAAAGCAATGGAAGAAAAATTCGGTGTAACAGCAGCAGTTGCAGTTGCAGCTGGTCCTGCAGCAGGTGCAGCTCCGGCAGCTGAAGAACAGACTGAATTCACAGTAACATTGGATTCATTCGATGCAGCTAAAAAGATTCCGGTTATCAAGGTTGTTCGCGAAATTACAGGTCTTGGACTTGGAGAAGCAAAAGCTCTTGTTGAAGGCGCACCAAAAACTCTTAAAGAAAGCATAAGCAAGGCTGATGCTGATGAAATCATCAAAAAGATTGAAGAAGCTGGTGGTAAGGCTTCTAAGAAATAAGTTATTTGAAAGAATAGCTTGATATTAAAAGGGGTGCATAAAGACGTTTTGTCTTTGGCATCCCTTTTTGCGCATTTAAAAATTGTAAAATATTGTTTTAGATCTTTAAAAAATTAGAATAATTGCCTTTCCCAAGGCAAAATCAGTTGATTCTGTGCTGTGCAGAGTTTCTGCATGTAGCAGTTTATGACTGAACTTAAAAACTATGGGGGCGATGATGTTCGCAAAGACACGAACAATCAACCGACAGTATATCGGAAAGGACATTAAAAGTTTCGTTGATGTTCCTAATCTGATTGCTATTCAGACTTCTTCTTATGAAAGTTTTCTTCAGGCAGAACGACTGAAGAAAGGTGAACCGTTACTTAATCAGGGATTGCAGGAAGCGTTTAATACAACATTTCCTATTGAAAGTCCAAACGGTGACATGTCTCTTGAGTTCGAGTATTATGAACTCGATTACGCTAATATCAAATTTTCAGAACTTGAATGTAAACAGAAAGGCGTAACTTACTCTGTTCCGTTAAAAGCCAGAATAGACCTTGTTTTTTTGAATGATGGACACATTATTCAAAAAGATATTTACATGGGTGACATTCCGCTTATGACAGAGCGCGGTACATTTATTATCAATGGTGCAGAACGCGTAGTTGTATCTCAGATTCACCGTTCTCCTGGCGTTATTTTTACGCATGATAAGGATGTTTACGGAAGCCGCATCATTCCATATCGTGGTTCATGGTTGGAATTTGAAATTGATCAGAAAAAAGAGTTGATTTACGCAAAAATCGACCGTAAAAAGAAAATTCTTGGAACTATTTTCTTGCGTGCGCTTGGTTATTCTACGCGCGAAGAAATTATCCGTTGTTTTTATAAAACAGAAACTGCAAAAGTAATTGATTCAACTGAAGAACGTGAATTGCTGGTTGATAAAGTTCTTTCAGATGCTGTTATTGTAAAGGATGAAAACGGAGAGGAAAAACGTCTGTTCAATGCAGGTGTTCGTCTTCATCCGCATGATATTGATGATTTGATTGCGAATAATGTTTCAGAAATCAATATTATAAAATTCAGTACAAAAAAAGATCCTAACAACAAAGATGAAAAAAATGATTCTTTGGATTCGCAGATTATTATCAACTGTTTTGAAAAAGAGGAAATCCGCTTTGTAAAAGAAGGCTCTGTGGATATGGAAGTGTCTAAGGAAGACGCTTTGAATGCAGTTTATGCAATCCTTCAGCCTGGCGAACCTATGACTGTAGAAGCAGCGGAAAAAGATTTGAATTCGATGTTCTTTTCTGACCGCCGTTATGATCTTGGTCGTGTTGGACGCTATAAACTTAATAAAAAGTTTGATTATCCGGAAGAAGTTAAAGATTTCACTTTGATTAAAGATGATATTATCAATACGATGAAAACTCTTATCAATGTTTATATTGGTGAAGATGTAATTGATGATATTGACCATCTTGGAAACCGTCGTATCCGTTGCGTAGGAGAACTTCTTACAAATCAGCTTAAAACAGCGTTCAGCAGAATGGAACGCATTGTAAAAGAGCGAATGGGACTTAAGGAAACGGAAACAATGAAGCCTCAGGATCTTGTGTCTATCAAACCGATTGTTGCGGCTATCCGGGAATTCTTTGGTTCTTCTCAGCTTTCTCAATTTATGGATCAGATTAATCCGCTTTCAGAACTTACT
>CAYXDA010000038.1:0-15288 GCA_964463615.1 uncultured Treponema sp. | reverse complement strand
ATATAAAATTCCAAATGAAAAAATTTCTGCAATCCCGAACGGCTGGGATCATTTTAAAAACATCAAGGAAGATGATAGAATCTTCAGCAAATTTCCATTGCTAAAAAAAGACAGTTTTTATTTTACACTTGGCTCGCTGAGCAAACGCAAAAATCTTGCATGGATTGCAAAGTACGCAAAAAATCATCCGGATCAGATATTTGCTGTAAGCGGAAAAGCTATAAGCGGTCTTGTGCCCAAAGAACTGGAACAATTAAAAACCCTGAAAAATGTTGTTCTTGTAGGCTACGTTTCCGATGAAGAAGTAAAAGCGCTTATGAAAAACTGCAAAGCATTTGTCTTTCCAAGTTATTACGAAGGATTCGGAATTCCGCCGCTGGAAGCTCTTTCTGTAGGCGCAAAAATTATAGTTGCGCAGGCGGCATCTTTGCCGGAAATTTACGGAACCTGCGCACACTACATTCTTCCGGACGATATAAATATCAATCTGGAAGAAGTCTTAAAAGAATCAACTACGCCGCCGGAAGAAATTCTTAAAAAGTATACTTACGATAATGCTGCAAGCGAACTTTACAGGACTCTGAAAGAACTTTCGCAGTAATATTTATAAAGTACTGAAAATAAAAACTTAAAACTTGATTTTTTTATAAAACGCAGTTAAAAAAGTATTTTCAGTCCCAATCCGGCAACAACACCATACTGAACAGGGTATTCATCTGTATTTACAAAATGATAAGGTGTTGAAAAACTTGCATTTTTGCAGTTTTCATTGTTTCCGTAATTATCATCATCATAGCGGCCGTAATCTTTATCATCAATCATGGTATAATAACTGTAAAGAAAGCCTAAACTTGTAGTAAATTGTAAAGTACGCTCTACGGTTCTATGCTCAAATGCGAACTCCAGCTTTACAATGTGCATCCAGTTGTATGCACCGTCATGAAGAAAATATTTTTCAAGTTCATCGCGGTTATAAATGCTAAGTTCAGAATAAAGTGAACTTCCAGGAACTTCCTGACTTCCAAAATCAGCTCCGTGTCTTATGAACTGATACTGAACCGCTGCTGTTACAGAAGGCTTAGGTTTTGTTTCAAAACGGAAAAAGAATTCATCCGCATTCGGCGGAAGATAATAGCCCAAACTTGAACCGTTATTCATATACCCTTCCATTATATAATGACTGTAACTTGGCGCATAATTAATTGAATGGTGAGTGTAACAATAAGGTTCAACTTTTGTATAGCGCACAGAAACACTTGAAAAAGGAAGCCACGGAACGACCGCTTTTGCACCCACTTGACCGGCAAACATTGCTCTGGTCGATGTAAAAGGATCATTGTTCAAACCATTTATTTCATCAAGATAAATAGAAGCCCAAAGTTTTCCCAATCCAGGCTTTCTAATCATAATATCGCCGAAAAGCGCAAGATTATCCATATCTCCGGTATGATTTTGATATTCAACATAAATAAAGAGCGGGAACATATAACCTAATTCCAGGCGCTTAGGATAAACAACTGTGCTGCCGAAATCAAAATGAAAATACTTAAAGTTAAGCTCTATCATATTGGCAGAAAAGGCATTCTGCCAATAAAATGAATCATCAAGATTCTGCTTTGTTTCCGGATAATAACTGTCTTCAAATTCGCTGCCGTCATTATCCAATATATAATCAGAATTAGGATATTCAAGAATTCCGGTCAAAGAAGAAAATTTTAGCCAATCAAAAATTTCTACAGAAGAGCTTAATTCAAAGAACGGACGCGCCGCTTTGTTCAAAACCAAAGAACTTCCGTTATCCATCGCCGCCCATTCGTGCGAAATACGACCTGCTCCAATTGTAAATCTTTCACTAAGCAAAGAAGAGCGGATTTCTCCTTCTGAACCGCCGCTTACACCAAATTCTGTTGCCCAGCCTTCTGTTCCAGATGCAGACATATCAGAAAGAAGGTAAACTTGTCCGTCCCACGGTTTTTTGTAGGAATAAGGCAAGTAATTGTTGTTCTTATATTTCTTTATCTTTCTTGGAGTCGGACGAGAATATTTTTCTCCGTTTGTTTTTTTATCGCCATCAAAATAAGCTTCAAGCTCATCATCTGTATATGGGGAAAATTTCCAGGCTCCTGTAGTTTCATCATAATCATAACCATCATAGCCGTACCAATCATAGCCTACAAAAGTTTCGCCTTGTTCATAAAGCGGCATATAAGTAATATCAAATATTCCGGAAAAAGAATAAGAAACATATTTTGTTATATCACCGCGAAAATCAACTTTCGGCATAATGTCAAAACCTACAGAATTAAAATCTGAATCGTTATAAAATCCGCCGGAAACATAAGTATCTAAAGAAAAATCATATAAAAATGAAAAATGCAGATTATCTTCATCTGTTTTACTTTCGAGCGCAAGATGAGTAAATCCGTTCTTTTTTTCTGTGTTTATTTCATTCGACTTTTTAAAATCTTCCAAAATGGCTATTTCTTCTGGTTTTAACTCGTCTTCGTGCTCCAAAATCTGTTCTACAGCCTTTAAAATTCTTGCAAGCGTATAAGGTTTTGCAGTTGGTAAAAAATCGCAAAAGCCTTTCATTTCCGCTACATCTAAAATATTATAAATTTCATTGTCGATATTGACAGAAAGATTTTTCTGCGCAAAACAAGCGGTTCCAAAAATCAATATAAAAATTACACTAAAAATTTTCTTCATAATTCACCCTGAATTTTATATTAAAAAAGAGAATATTTAAGCGCAAAAGAACCTTCGATTCCCTGCGCAAACTCTCCGGATTCATTTCCATTATTAAAAATGAATGTATATGTTAAACTTCCTTCCAAAGCCAGATTCCGGTTAAAATTATACGAACCTTTTGCCGTTATTCCGTTTGTGAACTGAACAGTTCCGGTAAGAACGTAGGTACGCGCTATTTCTTCTGCTTCTTCATCTGAAATAAGTCCCATTTTTCTTAGAGTGCTCGGATAATAAGCATAATATTTTTTTCCTTCAATTTCTATTGTATTATTAAAAAGACCGAATGAATTAGTTCCGTGCGCCACAAAAAGATAGTCAAGTTCCGCACTCCATTTTTTTGGCTGAACATACCCCACTCTTGCCTGAAACCCCAGTGCATCCGGTCCGAACGGTGTTCCTATCCAGGAGCAAAGCGGCACACTCGAATTCGACTGCATATTGTTACGGGTGGCATAAAGAGACCAGTCCGCACCTTGTTTTATATAGCAGAACGGAGTTGTATAAACGCCTTCTATAGTTCCAGTCCACCATCCGCCTTTTTTATCCGGAATTGTAAGTTCAAATCCCATCTGAAAACCGAAACTGTCCGGAATCGCATTTGCGCTTGCAGACCCCAATTCATAAAAAGTCTGCATTTCGTTCTGAGCGTAAAGCATATAAAGTCTGGAATACTTAAAAGGTGTGAATTCCAAAGAAATTCCCATGTACTGGCAGATATGCGCTTCGCCATAATATTTTTCTTCATCTTCGGAAACGTAGTCGCTGTCCGTCCATGAACCGAAAGAATGCATAATCATAAGCGGATTAAGATGTTTAAGTTCAAAACCGCTTTGAACTAAAGTGGCTTCCATGATTCCGAACTTAATCCAATCAAAAAGCGGGCGCGCTTCCACGCTGTGAACGTAAAAATATTTATCTGTTGAAATCTGAACTGCATCCAGATTATATTTCATTCGTGGCGAATAAAGATTAAGCTGAAAATAGCCTTCCGTGTCAAAAGTTGAATTGTAAATTACAGATCCCGTAAGTGTTTTTCCTATCTGAAGTCCGTTCCGCCCGAAACTTACGTTCACTCCCCATTTTTCAAAAGTTTTTCCGGCGTTTCCGTAAGAACAACGCGGCCACATAAAATCCATATCACTGGAATTGTAAAAAATGTTCGTAAAATTCGAATCCGCAGACATTCCCCAAAAACTTTTTGCAAGTGTAATTCCAGTTTGAATTATAAAATAATCGCTCCAACCTAAATAAAGCGGCAAATCCATAATCGGATCGGAAGCGTAAGAGCAAAGAAATCCTGAATATGCGCCGTACTTATAATCCGGATCGGACTCTATGGATTTTCTTTCACTTACTTCCACTTCCGTCCAGCTAATACTTACGTTTTTGTATTCTTCAGGTGGCAGAATATTGTATCCATCAACAGAATTTTTGCGCCCAGTGTAATCAGTCGCAAAACTCCAGTCAATATCTGAATTTGTCTTAAAAACTGCACCCGGAGCACCATTTACGTTAAATCCAAAATAAACGGGTCCCATATCGATTTTTTCAAATTTTTTAAAATTTTCAGAAGAAAGATATTCAGAAATGTCTTCGTAAAGTTTTTTGCCGTTTTCGCTAAGTTTTTCGTACGGAACAAGATTCAGATACATTTTCAATTCTCCGGCAGAAAGCGGAGCATTTGTCGCAAAACTAGTTCTTTTAGTTTCGTTATTAATCATAAAAAGTGCATCGTAAACCCAATGTCCGGCAGGAATCAACTGATTAGAAGAATAAACCTGGGAAAAAGCCGAAAATGTAAAAATCAAAAAAGAAGCTGCTGCTGCCAATTTTTTTTTAATGCGCATATCAATATTTTTACCATTTTTATGATTTTTGTTCTACTGTTACAGAGCATTGTTGCAAATCGCTGATCAGTCCGAAAAAGCAAATCCTATTTTCTATTTTCTAAAAAAACGCTATGATGTAGAAATGAAACTTGCCATTGATTGCCGCATGACAAAAAGCGGCGGAGTCGGTTCGTATTTAAATGCGCTTCTTCCCTTTCTTACAAAAAAAAATGAATGTCTTCTTTTGGGAAATACTGAAGAACTGGAAAAATTCAAATCAGAAAAAACAGAACTTTTGCAACTTGATATAAAAACTTTTTCAGTAAAAGAGCTTTTTGCATTTCCAAAAAACATTGCAAAAAAAATAAATAAATGCGACGTTTTTTATTCGCCATACTTCAACGTTCCTTCCGGAATAAAAATTCCGGTGTACACAACAATCCACGATGTTGTTTTTCTTGATGTTCCGGGCTTGGCGTCCAAAACAGGAACTTTCGTGCGGAAACTTTTCTATAGTTATGCGGTTTTCAAATCAAAAAAGATTTTTACCGTTTCGGAATTTTCAAAAGCCCGCATAATTTCGGATTTGAACTGCAAAAAACCGGTTGTAGTAACATACAACGCAGTTCCAGACTGGTTTTATTGCGGCGAGAAAAAAAATATTTCAGAAAACAAATCTGAAGAAAAAGAAAATTCCATTCTTTTTGTCGGAAATATAAAAAAACACAAAGGACTTTCTATTCTTATAGACGCACTTAAAATTGCGGTTTCAAAAGGATTCAAACTTAAGCTTAAAATTGTTGGAAATGCAGAAAATTTCCGCACGCAGGATGAATCAGTTTTTCAAAAAATAAAAGAAGTGCCTGAAGGTTTTGTTGAATTTACAGGAAGAATCAGCGATGAAGAACTGAAGAATCTTTATAAAAAAACAAAACGTCTTGTGCAGCCTTCGTTGTACGAAGGATTCGGAATGCCGCCTTTGGAAGCGATGTTTCTGGGAACAAAAGCCATAATTTCCGATATTCCGGTTTTCAGGGAAATTTACAAAGATTTTCCTGTAACATTTTTCAAATCCGGTGACTGTAACGATTTGGCAGAAAAATTGCTTTCTATAATAAACGAAGATGATAAATTAAAAAAATTTCCTGAAGTTTATTCTTTTGAAAAAACAGCGGAAATAATTCAAACTACATTGGAGCAGGAAAAATGAAAGTTGCAATTGTCCACGATTGGCTTGTAAATTACGGCGGAGCGGAACTTTTTGTTGAATATCTTTTAAAAATTTACCCGGAAGCAGAAATTTTCACACTTGTATATGATAAAAAACGGATGGGAAATCATTTTAAGGATTGTAAAATTCACACTTCAAAAATACAGAAAATTCCGTTTGCCACGAGAATTTATACAAAACTGTTAAAATTTATGCCGGCAGCCTTTGAATCATTTGATTTTTCAGAATTTGATCTTGTAATATCTTCTTCATCCTGCTGCGCAAAAGGTGTTATAACTCCGCCTTATGTTCCTCATGTTGCATTCATTCACTCGCCTATGCGTTATGCCTGGGATTTATTTTTTGACTACAGAAAAAGAAGCGGAAAAATGACTCAGTTTTTCATGAACAGATGGATTCCGAATCTTCGCCTTTGGGATTATGTTTCAAGTCAAAGAATTGACAGTGTAATTGCAAACTCAAAGTTCATTGCGCGACGAATAAAAAAATTCTGGAACCGCGATGCAAAAGTAATTTACCTTCCTGTTGATGTAAGCCGCTTTAATCCGGCGGAAAAACCGCGGGAAGATTTTTATGTTGCGTTCAGCCGCCTTGTTCCGTACAAAAGAATTGATCTTGCGGTTTCTGCCTGCAAAAAATTGGGTAAAAAACTTGTAGTAATCGGCGGCGGTTCAGAAATGGAAAACCTTAAGAAATTAGCAGATAACGACAAGAACATAATATTTTCAGGAAGAGCAAGCGACCAAATTTTGCAAGATTATTTGCAACGATGCAAAGCGCTTTTGTTCTGTGCGGAAGAAGACTTCGGGTTTGTTCCTCTGGAAGCGCAGGCTTGCGGTGCTCCGGTAATTGCATATGGACGTGGAGGCGCGCTGGAAACAGTTCTGGAAGGAAAAACCGGAATATTCTTTGAAAAACAGCAGACAGACTCTCTTTGCGCTGCAATTGAAAAATTTGAAAAAATGGATTCCGAAGGAACATTTATTAAGGAAGAAATTGTAAAACATGCACGTTCATTCACTGAAGAGCGTTTTCAGCGTGAATTCAAAGATACTGTACAAGAAACAGTTAAAAAGTTAAAATATTAGCCTATGACTACAAACGAATTTATTGCATATTTCAAAAAAACATATAGAAACAGAACAAGTTCATTTCTTTCAGGTCTTTTACTTATGATTTCAGATGCGGTCGCGCTTTTCTGTTGTATCGGACTTGCATTTCTTATAATGAATTTTATAAATCCGTCTGCAATCAATTTCAGATCGTTTGTTTATTATTCAGTTTTCTTTCCGCTCATTCTTGTTGTTTTCTATGCAGCAGGACTTTATCCCGGAATTATGATTTCGCCTTCCGATGAAGTAAGAAAAATAACAATAATTTCATGTTTTTGCTACATCGGTATTTGCATTGCTCTTATTTTCTTCGGCAAAGGCGATGAAACACTTGCAAACGCAATTGCAGAAAATATAGTCCGGGACAGCAACAATTGGGGGGTTTCCTGCGCTTTTCTTATGGCAGTTCCAATTTCTGCAATAGGACTTCCCTGCGCGCGGGAAATCGCACGTCATCTTTTCGGAAAATTTAATTTTTACGGAGTTCCGGCTGTTATTTACTGCACCAACGACAGTGCAAAAGAAGTTATAAACCGCCTTATAAAACGCCCTGATTTAGGTTACAAACCTGCGGTAATCATAAACAGCGCGGCAAAAGAATGTTATATGGAAAACGGTATTCCGGTTTTTCCTGACTCCGAAGAAATTCTTGAAGTTTTACGAAAACTTAATATAAAAGTTGCAATAATCTGCAATTTCAAAGGAAACAGAAAACCTTTGATGAACTTTTACCGCTATACAATAAATATTTTCAGTCATCAGGATTTGTTCACTTCTTCCATGCAACTTAGAGATTTAGGCGGAATTCTTGGCTTTTCGGCAACTCATAACCTTACAAAACGCTGGAATCTTTTTATAAAACGTTGCATAGACCTTTTCTTATGCATAATCGCAGCAATTATAGTTATTCCGGTGTCTGTGCTGATTGGAATTATTATCAAAATAACCTCACCTGGACCTGTTTTTTACGGTCACAAACGAGTCGGCAAAAACGGAAAAGAAATAAAATGTTGGAAATTCCGTTCTATGTGTAATAATTCGCAAGAGATATTGGAAAAAATTCTTGCAGAAGATCCTGTAAGACGCGCAGAATGGGAAAAAGACAGAAAATTCATAGACGATCCGCGTGTTACAAAGTTCGGAAAATTCTTAAGAAAAACAAGTTTGGATGAACTACCGCAGTTATGGAATATTTTTGTCGGCGAAATGAGTTTTGTAGGTCCGCGTCCTGTTACACAAGATGAACTTACAAAATACGGCGAAAACAAAGATTTTATTCTTTCCGTAAAACCGGGACTTTCCGGAATGTGGCAGATTTCCGGCCGTTCAAATACAGGCTATGAAGAGCGGATTACGCTCGATACTTATTACATTCAAAGTTGGTCTGTTTGGCTTGATATTTGGATTATAATCAAAACTGTTTGGGTTGTTATAAACGGAAAAGGTGCTTATTAAAATGAAAAAAATTATTTCTTCTCTTATATTTTTTCTTGTCTTTGCAAATCTTTTTGCTTCAACTTACGTAATAAAGGATGTTGAATACAATATTATCGGTTCAACGCGGGAATATGCTCTTAAAACAAAAGTTCCGATTGATTTTAAAAGAAAATTTAAAAATGAAAACGAACTTATGACTTACATAAAAGATGTAAAAAAGCAAATTGAAAACACAAGAAACTTTGACTCTGTTGATGTTGATTTTACAGTTTTAAACAACAATGAAGAACAGCTTCTTTCAACAGAAACGGAAAATGCTGCAACAGAAGAAGAAAAACAAAACAATAAATATGACGTTATTCTAAAAATTACTGTTGATGATTCATTTCATCTGATTGCAACTCCGTATCCAAAATATTCTTCCGGAGATTCCTTAAGTATTTCCATAAAAGCAAAGGATACAAATTTTTTGGGTTCGATGGAAACTTTAACTGCCGACGGAAACTTTAAAGTTGAACTTGACGAAAATGACAATCCTGATGCATACCTTTTGGGGCTTGGCTTTGATTTTGAAACGCCGTTTCAAATGGGACAGTTTGACGCAGTTTGGGGAAACAAAATTGAATTTTCATATACATTCGGTGAATCAACACCAGAATGGGATCTAGACACAAATCTTGAACTTACAAAAAAATTTGACAAGTTTTCTTTTGTAACAAAATTTTCGCAAATTTTTAACAGAGACCTTGATTACGAAGAAGAAGAACTGAACGGAGAAACCGTTCACTATGGAGATGGAACTTATTTTGGCGAAAAAATAGATTTTTCAATTCCTATAACAATTCAGGAAATTGACAACTGGGGAAAAATTTATTATACGCCGTTTTTTGAAGGAACTTATTATTGGGATTTCGACGGAATCAACGATAAAAACGAAGATTTGCGCGGTCCTTCAATTTCTTTCGGGCAGACACTTTCTACAGGCCGCGTAAACTGGATTGAAAATTTCAGAAACGGGCTTGAAGCATCGATAACAAGTTCTTTTGGCTACAATTTTGCAGTTTACGACTTTATTCCTTCAATCTCAGGTGAGCTAAAAGCATACAAAGCATTTAACAGATTTGCATTCTGTGCAGACATCTACGGTTTTGCAAAAATGAACGGAACGTATTCTTTTGGCGATCGCCTTAGAGGAATCCGCACCGATCAGTATTTCAGCAATGATGTGTATGAAAAAGATGAAGATTTTCCAAAAACTTATAAATCAACAAAATCTACAGCCGGATTAATTATAAATATTGATGTACCTATCCGAATATGCAGAATTTACTGGGAGCAAGTTCCTGTCATACAAAAAATAAAATTTGCAAAATACTTTGATATGGAAGTTCAACTTTCGCCTTTTGTGGATTTGGCTTTGTTCCATAACAAAGGTGCTGACTCAACCTTCAATCCGAAAGACGGATTTTTTTCCGGCGGACTGGAAGCAATTGTTTACCCGCTGCGATGGAAAGGTATTCAAGTGCGCGGCAGTTTTGGTGTTGACTTAAGCAGAAAGATGCCAAAAGCAAGCAGTTTCTTTAATCAAGATTGGCGCGACAACACAAAATCTTACGAAATTTCTATAGGAATCGGACTGCACTATTAGAATTTTCAAGATTACGGTGTAATTTCATCAAGACGCACAGCAGCTTTGTTCTTCCAGTAGCGTTCGGGTTCATTGTCTTTCAGCACATTAAAAAGTTGAATGCAAAAAATCAAATCGTTATTTGTGTAAGTCAAATCTGCAAGATTATACAAACCTTCCCAAACATTATTTTCTATTCCCCATTGGATAATATCAGGATACAATGCAATTTCCTTGAACACAGAAACAATATCCGTAACCTCAAAATCTGCATTGCGTTTTTTTAGAACATCAATAATTTTTGAATATGCTGTTATTACTCCAAACTGGCAGGTAACAAGCGCTTTTTCTTTTTCATTCTTCCCTATATAAAAATTTGAAAGTGAAAAATATGCTTTTAAAAGACTGTAGTTGGAAGCACGGTAAAGCGTAAAAAACTTTTCAAGACAATCAGTTTTTGTACTGGCAACAGTACGCAACATTGATTTTTTTAATGATTCATCTTTAAATTCAGAACTCTGACTTAAAATCAAAAGCAAAAATTCTTCATATTTGTCATCTTTATTCAATATTTTACTTACATCTGCAAGTTCATAAAGAATAGAATATTTTTCATCCGGAACATCCAAATTTGCGGAATTTTCATAAGCCTGAAAGAAATATTTATAAGCAATTTCATACTCACCTTCAAGGCAATAAATTTTTCCGATTAAAAAATCAGCTTCCGGAAATGACACATTATTTCGCAAAAATTCAATAAGAACTGATTTTGAATCTTTAAATCTTTCTTTTCCATATTTTATGAAATTGCGTTCAATAATATTTATTGCCTCATAATTTTCACGTTCCCGCAAGATTTTCAAGCTTTCAGAAATCGAATTGCCCTGTTTTTTTACTTCTGCGGGCTTAAATGCATTTTCAAGCACAAAAACTTCATATTCAGATTTTAATTTGCGCTCATTTTTAGCCTTTTCCGCAAGAGTTAACGAATCGCCGTAATTTTTGTCATCAAAAGCTATCTGCGCATCTTCAATAATACGCTCATAACTGTGAATGTAATCCGGCTTTTTTAAATTCTGCGCGGAACAAATTGAAAAAACTAAAATCAGAGCAAAAACGAATATATTTTTTTTCATTTTATGTGTTCCCGTAATTTTTTTTACAAAGAATTCAATTCTTCCCTGAAAATATTATCGGCATCAGAGGCGTTAATTGTTCGGATAATTTTTCCTTTTTTGAATATAATAGCTTTTCCGCCCGCTCCGGTAATTCCAATGTCTGCATGCTTTCCTTCTCCGGGACCATTTACAACACATCCCATGACCGCAACTGTAATATTCTTTTTCATAGCTAAAAGTTCATTCTGCCAGCGGTTTACAAAACCATGAACATCAAAGCCCTCTCGCCCGCATCTTGGACAGGAAATAATGGTAACACCACCTTTTCGTTTTCCTGTTTCATGAAGAATTTCACGTCCTGTAATAACTTCATTTTCAGGGGAAGAAGAAAGACTAACGCGAATAGTGCTTCCTATGCCTTCGTTCAAAAGATGTGTAAAAGCCATAGTTGATTTTACAATACCGGTAATCAGAGGACCGGCTTCAGTAACACCAATATGGAGCGGTGCATCATATTTTTTTGCAAATTCTTCGTTCGCTTCTATAGTTTCCTGAACGCTGGAAGCTTTCATACTGACAACATATTGATCAAATTTTAACTCTTCAAAAACAGATGCTTCCAAAGCAGCAGTTTCCGCAAGCGCTTTTGCTCTTGACATCTTACCGTTTTCAACAAGTTCCTGCAAATTTTTAGGAAGACTGCCTGTATTAACACCTATTCTTATTGCAGCGCCTTTTTCGCGGCAGGCATTAACAACTTCTTCAACTTTATTGCGGCTTCCGATATTTCCGGGATTTATTCTTATTGCGGCAACATTGCCTTTCAAACATTCAAGCGCAAGTCTGTGATCAAAGTGAATATCAGCAACCAAGGGCATATCTGTATTCGCCTGAATCTTTACAAGACTGGCCGCAGATTTTACGTCCGGAACTGCAAAGCGCAAAATATCGCACCCTAAGGATTTTAATATATTTATCTGCTTTATTAATTCTGCAAGCTTTTCATCATCTTCGCAAATATCTGTAATTCCAGACTTCCACATGGTCTGAACAGAAATCGGAGAATCTCCGCCGATTGCAAGGCGTTTTATATTACCGTTACCGCCAAGAAAAACTGTTCTTGGCTTTAAAAATTTATTTTCCATACAAATATTATACACTATGTTGTTAAACAAAAAAAGGCGCACTCCACAAGCACGCCTTTTTATTTTATTTAATGTTCAGACTAAGCAATCATAGAGAATACCATTACGAACAACGCAACAGTTTCGCAAAGACCTACAACCATGATATACTGAGCAAAACCTTTTCCTGTTTCACCAAGAGCATCTGAACCTGCGGCACCAGCCTTTCCCTGAGCAACAGCAGAAAACATCATTCCAAGACCAGAAGCTATTCCAAGACCAAGCGCAGTTGCAGGATCCATTGCGCCGGAAGTTACTTTTCCAGCCATAGACTGCATAAGAAGGAAGCCGTAAATTGTCTGTGTCAAAGGCGCACCGGCAAATACAGTAAGAATAAAAGGTGCAGGTTTATTGTTTACGTAACAACGTTTCCATGCGCCAATAGCACCCTGACCCGCAATTCCAATTCCAATAGCAGAACCAATAGCAGCAATACCCATACAAAGAGCAGCACCTAACAAACCAAAATTCATAATTAAACTCCTGTAGCAGAACTAAGTTTAGTCTGCAGAATTATTTTATTTTTTATTTTCCGTTTCTGAAAACGGAGCATATTTAAAGCCAGACCAAGACATTCCCAAATGATTTGAAAATTCAAGGGTATTCAAACGCACACCATGAACAATTACAGAAAGCAAGTTCAAAATCATGTTCAACCCATGTCCGAATACAAGAAGCAGAACAGCGGCCAAGAACAAAACTGCATGACCAAGAATAGGTCCTGCCATTGTATTTACTGTATTAGAAATTGCCGCACCGGCAAGTCCTACCGCCCAAAGTCTTATGTAAGAAACAATATCCGAAAATACATTTACAACACCAAGAAGTACAGAAATTATGTTTTTGCAACTTTCAAGAATTGATTTTCCTACACTTCCATCATAATTGCTGAAGATAAAACTTAATGCAAATCCAACTGCAACTAAAGCTATAGAAACCGTTCCGATCGGGATTCCATAAATAATTTCATCAAAAGCAAAAATTGAAGAACTTACAACCATGTTAAGAACAACATAGAACATTCCCCAAAGCTGGAGCAAAGAACCAAATTCGCCCAAAACTTTCAAGGATTTGTGATATCTGATCATTCCCTTTACATGCGCAACAGAAAGCTGCAAAAATCCGAGTGTAAAGCAGAAAATCTGAAGATTCTGTGCAGTTGTAAGCGTGCCTTTTGAAACGTCATTTGACCAGAACGGAAGCCAAGTTTCATTATAAGCATTAGAAATAGGAGGAACAGAAAGTTTTACAAGCCAATCCGGAAGCTGTTCTACAGAAAGTCCGAACCAAGAGCAAGTGGCAGTTCCCCAAACAACAGTTGCAAGCCCCAGAAGAAGAACAAGACACATCATAGGCGATGTTTCCTGTTTTTTCAAAGCCGATTTTAAAATCAGAATAAGAGCTGCAACTGTTACAATTGCACCATATCCGCCATCGCCAAAAATCATTCCGAAGAAAATTGTAAAGAACAGTAAAAACCATCCGGAAATATCATATTCATGATAACCAGGCACTGTCCCCAAAAAGTCTGTAAGAGGATAAATCAAACTTACGAACTTATTGTTCTTTAATTTAGTCGGAACTTCATCATCTTCAGCAGGATCCGAATATGCAAATGCCCAGCTGTTAGTTTTTGCGGCATCTTCCAACTGCGCAAAACTGTCAACAGGAACATACCCGGAAATCCATGCCAAATCAGTATCTTTGCCTTCAGTTTCCTGCCCCATTCCTGAATAAACTGTTTCAAACTCTATATCAGATTTTAAAACAGATTCCAATTCTTTCATCTGAGGAACATAATAAGCAAGTTCTGCAAACTTTGCATTAATTTTATTTATTTGCTCATTATCTTGCTGAACACGCAATTTAAGTTCTTCCGTTGAAATTTGAGGCATAGGAACTTCAAATGCTTCTGCAGGAAAACTCGCAGGACGTTCATCTGCTGCATCAAGCAATAGAAAACGTACAAGTTTTTTGTTACGGTTCACACAGATTGTCTTTGAATTTTCATCAATAAGATTATACTTATCTTCCGGAATTTCATACATTCGCAAAGAAACGCCTTTTTCCTTAAGATAAGCAAAATCAGCAGGAGAAACATCTCCCCAAAAAGCAAATCTTTCCAATTCTGCCGAATCAGAGGCAATTTCTTCCTGAAGTTTTTTCTTCTGTTCAGAAAGAGCAATTACTTCCTTGCATTTTTCAGAAATTTCTTCATTGCTGAGCTTTGCAGGTTTTTCATGCTTCTTTGAAAGTTTTATATCATTGAGCAGAGAAACCGCAGAAACCGCATTACTAGATGCTTCCTTAAAAGCAGCAAGTTGTTCGCCTTTTCCTTCAAGCTGTTCAAGATGAACAACGCCTACTTTTTTCAACTGCTTCAGAGCTTCTTTGCGTTCTTTATTAAGAACTACAATGGAGACTTTTTTCATCTGTACAATCATTCTTCAGCCTCCTTTTTAGCATCTGATGCAACCTGAAGTTTTTTCTTGGAAATTTTACTGCGGACAACAGCCGCAACCTGTTCATCACCAAGATAAACTGAAATTTTTTTAATATTAGCTTTTGTTTCCGGAATCTTAACCTTTTCAAAAAGATTTACGCGCTGAGTTGTAGTACGCAATTCCTGAGAAAGCAGCCGAACTTGTTCATCAAGAACTTCTGCTTCAAGATCCAAAGACAAAGCTTTTTCCATTCTGTCAGCAGCCATATCTATCCATAATGGAGTTTCGTACAAATCGTAGTCGCCACGGCTGAAATCTGCGCCCTCATACACTGGAATAGTAACTCCGGCTATATTGCCTATACCTTTTTTGATATTTTTTACAGTTACCATACCAGGTTTAAACGCTTCCGCTTCGCCAAAAACAGAAATCCACTCATCAAATTCTTTTTCAAGTTGAACTCTTTTAGCGCGAACTTCTTTGGCTTTTGCGTCTATTGTACGAATTTCTGTCTGGAGCTGCTGTTTTTTGAGCGTCAGCGTAGGAAGATAGCGC